>NZ_CP111042.1:300000-389240 GCF_026248685.1 Haladaptatus caseinilyticus
GATCTCTGCGGTTATCCAGCGCGGGATACGGCCTTCTTTTTCCAGGGTATCTCGTGTTTCGACGAACGCCTGGTAAAGATGTCGCTGATAACCAACCATCAGCACTTCGTCACGGTCCGTATCTCGTTCGACAAGGTCGCGAGCATGATCGAGATCTGTCGTTAGGGGCTTATCACAGAGAACATGCAGATCGTGCTCCATTGCTGTGAGCACTTGCTCATAGTGGAGTGTGTGCGGCGTTCCAAGTAACACTGCATCGAGGTCTTCCGACTTCAACATCGCTTCGTAGTCCTCGTAGCGGGCTTCCTCTGGAACTCCGAGTTCCTTCCCAGCTGTCCGCAGAGTTTTGCTGTCTATATCCACAACGGCCTTGACCTCAGCTGTATCCAGTTCTCGGAATTGACTACCGACAGTTCGTCCAATGAAACCACCACCGACAACACCGACGGACACTAGTGGCTTTGATTTATCTAATTCTTCCTCTAATTCTGTATTAACAGCCATCCTTAGCTAGTGGTTGTACAGCTGGCAAAAACCTACTGATCCCTGCTATCATCTATGACTATGAACCATCTTTTCTCTCGTAGGCCACCTGATCATATTAGATGAGGTGGTTCTCTGCTGTTCAAGATTCACCAAATTGTTTATCCCGAGACAATAGAGTGGGTTTAAAATGGATCCCAATCGATCCGAATCAGGAGACTTAGACCAAGAAGTGACGCTCCGATAACGAGAAATCCGAGGAGTGAAATCGTCTGCGACGCCGACCCAGGCTGTTGAAAGGGAAACGAAACTCCAAGCAGAACAAGCAACACGAGATTCAAAGTGAACAGAAGGCGCCAGAAACTCATTGCAGACATGTATTTTAAGCTGACGGTTGATCTAATTTGATGGTTTCGGCACGATAGTCTTCGATAAACGCTCCCGTTCCACCAACAGTAATCTTATCGCCATTACTCGTCTCGACGACCAGTCCGTTCTCGACGGGGAAGTCTCCTGTTTCAGGTTTGACAAGGCATTGATTCGAATCTAGTATACGGCCCGTGATTTCTTCACCGTTTTCTGTCATTATTGTAGTTAATGGTTCGGTACCTTCGTGTAGATGGAGTGTCGCCTGCAATACTGCATTGCGAGCCGACTCAAACCGATACGGAAGCTCACTAGGTTTCATCACATAGAGTTCCGAAGCGATCGGCCAATAGCTCCCGATGAGTGACCCAAGCACGGAACCGGCGAGATGCTCTTCTGAAAGCGAAACAGCAGTTTCGTCGGCATGGACCCCTCCAAGTAGTTCGGCATCACCGACAATCGCAGTATGGTCATCGACTGTCGAGATAAAGGGTGCCTTCTCCTCCCATACACGGACTACGCTTGCATTTCCGTTGAATCGAGCGGGTGCAATTGACTCTGGTTCTGCATCCGTATACAGACATGCTACGAACACATTTCGATCGACAGCGCTCGTTAATTCGGCTTCTATCTCGTTTTGCTCCGACAGTGGGAGTGAAAGGAATACTTCGTTTTGTGCACTGCGTATCTGCTCACGAAGGTGTTTCAAGGCGGTCTGGCGGGATTTAATCGTTTGAAAACGGGCTGTCTGTGGCTCTGTCTTTTGAAATTTTTGCTCAAGTGATGGTGCCAGAGATTGAAGTCGGTTGGATAGATCCGTAATAGCTTCCGTTGGGGGCTGAGCTCGGACCGTTGTCGGAGAGGCATGATTGTTCACCTGGACGAACCCACGCTTGGCTAACTGAGAGGCGATATTGTATACATACCGTTTCGACACATCAGCATGTGTCGCGATCGTACTCGGGGTCGCTTCTCCTTGATTCAGTACCACCAGATAGGTCTCTATTTCCTTCTCGGAGAACCCAAAGGTGTGTAGCTCTTCACGAAGGGTTTTTTCGTCGACTGGATGTGGCTTGGTCATTGTCTAATCAGAGAGTAGTGAGGCGTCAGATTGTATTGCATTATCGTACAGATGGCATGCTACTGGATGTCCGCTCTCGGTTGCCGCTGGCTTTTTTCGCTCACAAACGCTTTCGTAGTGCTTTTCTAGGGATGTCGCAGCACGATCCCAATCTCCGTCCACAACTGCAGAGAGAGCTTTGTCGACTCGTTCTCGATGAGGGTTCCAAAGCACTTCGTCAAATGCTTGTTCTCGTAGTTTATCTACTGTTGAATTGGTTGGATCTTCACCGAAAAACTCCATTGAGTGTTCGTCTACAGCATGACGCAAACTCATGATCTCGTTATAGACTGACTGGTCGATATCCATCCCTTTAGGCGGAATGACGCTTGGACAGCGGGTGTGGAATCGACAGCCACTGGGTGGATTAACTGGATCGGGAATATCGATATCACGAACGGGTGGTTCCTCAATTTCTCCGTCAGGATCGAGATCAGCCGTTGCCCACCGCAGTACTTTCGTGTATGGATGTTTTGGGTTTTGAAGTACTTCTTCGGCAGGACCCATCTCGATCAATTCACCGAGATACATAATTCCAACACGTCCACCAGCAGTTTTCGCGAGATAGCGTGCGTTCGAGAGGTTGTGTGAGATGAAGAGATAAGAGGTCCCAAATTCTTCTTGTAGTTCAAGAAGCAGATTCATCGTCTCTACACGAAGTGAGACGTCGAGTGCCGAGACTGCTTCGTCGGCAAGAATGAGATCCGGATTCATCAACAGTGCTCGAATAAGAGCAACTCGTTGTTGCTCTCCACCACTCAATTGATGCGGGAAGCGGTGTGCGTAGTCTCGTGGTGGCTTCATCCCTACCCGCTCAAGCATCCGAAGGATACGAGCACGCCTGTCTTCAGCTCCCATCTCAGGTTGCCACCGTTTTAATGGGGAAGCGAGCGTTTTGAGCACTGTTCGATTCGGATTCAACGCGCTTCCTGGGTCTTGATGAATGATCTGTAGCGATTTTCGGATTTCTTCGAATGAAATCTCTCCCCGGCCACTTTTTGCTTCCCACACATCCTGTCCTCGATATCGCACGGCACCACCAGTTGGACGTTGTGCTCCTATCGCAGTCTTTCCAAGCGTTGTTTTTCCACAGCCAGATTCGCCGACGAGCGCGACAACGTCATTTTCGGAAATTTCCAGGCTAATCCCATCCACAGCACTGACCGTCTCCGGATCTTTGAATAGACCCTTGATGAGCCCTTGTTCCTTCTCGAAGTGGACTTCTACATTTTCGAGTGAAACAACAGGATCACTTGTCTGTCTGTCACTGTTTTGGTCTTTCTCAGTCTGTCGTAGATCTGACGTGCCTGCTTGAGCAGTCAAAATTTCACTTTCGAGTGACCCGAGATCATACGCGATTGACTCTCGGGCTTTTTCCCAATAGTGACAAGCAGCAGTGTGATTGTCCTCTACGGAATACATCGGTGGATCTGTTGAGTGACATTGATCATCTGCAAGGGGACACCGGTCAGCGTAGGTACACCCAGTAGGTATATTCACTGGATCCGGTGCGCTCCCCTCAATCGATTGCATCGTGTCAAGTGGTGCGTCGAGATTTGGAACTGCCTTCAATAATGCTCGTGTGTACGGATGTGCAGCGTCGCGAACGATCTCGTCGGCCGTTCCGACTTCTGCGAGCTCAAATGCATATAATACTGCGAGTCGATCGGCAAGCCCAGCTACTAGTGGCAAGTCGTGTGTGATGAAGACAACTGTTAGGTCGTACTTCTCACGAAGCTCGGAGAGTAACGAAAGAATCGATCGCTGCATAAGCAGATCGAGTGCAGCTGTCGGCTCGTCCATCACCAACATGTTTGGCTCCAGAATTAGGGACAGTGCGATGAGAGCTCGCTGGCTCATTCCGCCACTTAGCTCGTGTGGATAAGACTTGAGCACGCGTTCGGGATCGAGATAGAGATCAGAAAGTAGTTGCCGAGCACGGTTCATTCCCTCATCGATATCTGCGTTATGTGCTCGCAGGGTTTCTTCGAAATGTCCACCGATCGTCATCGTCGGATTGAATGATGAGAGTGCTCCCTGAAACACCATCGCGACTTCTTCCCATCGGAACTGTTTCAACTCCTCATCTGAAAGTGCAAGAACATCGATTGGGTCTCCATCTGGTGGGTGGTAGATGACTTCACCCGATAACTGGCCTGGTTCTTCGACTGCATCAAGCATCGCAGAGGCCAACATCGATTTTCCGGAACCTGACTCGCCGATAACTCCCAGAATTTCACGGCGCTGCACTTCGAGGTCCACACCGTTTAGAACGCGAGACGTCCCACGATCCATCTCAAACGTCACTTCGGCATTCCGGATCTCAATGATCGTGTCTTCTTGTTCGTCGATTCTGTGTCGTTGGTCGGTTGTGGCCATTAACGGACTACCCCTGTCGATTTATCTGCAGTGGATTTGCTTTCGGCACTATTCTCCGCTCCTCGATCGATGTGACGGGCACGAACCCGTGGATTGAACAACCGATCTGCTGCTTGTGCAAACATAGTCAGTCCGAGTGCTAATATGACGATCGCGATCATCGGCATCAGAATCCAGTGGAACGCTTCTGGCGAGGAGACGGCACCGGCCTGGCTATAGGCGTTGTTCATCATCACGCCCCAATTTGCCTCGCTGTATGGCAGGATGCCAAGGAAGTATAAGGCGACCGAGCCGAAGATGACATTCCGAGCTTGTTGGACGAAGTTCATCGTCACGTAAGGCATGATATTCGGAACGATGTCGATCGCGATTATTTTCGACGTCGAGATGCCCAGTATTCGTGATGCTTCGACATAGGATTGGTCACGCAGAGTGAGTACTTGCGACCGGATCGAACGTGCAAGCCCTGCCCACGCGTTGATCGTTAGCAAAATCCCGATGACAACCGGGTTGCCTGTTAGAACATCTTGAAGTGCGCCAGCAAGGACAATAACAAGAACGAGACCAGGAAGTGTCATCGCAACGTCGGTAAACGTCATAATGACGCTATCGACGGTGCCGCCTTTGTAGCCAGCAATGGTGCCCAAGACGGTCCCGAGCACTACCGAGAACACGGCACCCGAGCAGACCATGATGAGCATTGCAGGCGTCGCATGTACGATCTGTGATAGAATATCCACTCCTGAATAGGTCGTCCCGAGGGGATGAGCAAGATTATAGAACGCGCCAAGCAGAGCTGGTCCCTGATTTGGACGTGGTTTCGGGATGAACATCACGCCAACGGTACCCGCAAGCAGATATCCAGTGATGATGAAGACCGAGAGAAGTGCCCGCCAGTCATCCATGACGATTCGAGCTGGCGCGATAGCTATTTCTTCGAACAACTCTCGATAGCGTTCTCCGGGGGAGAGACGCTCTCCGGCGACTGTTTCGAAATCCGACTGGGCCGATGTGCCTTCAGTAGGACTCACTGTTCTGTCCTCCTTTGGCACGTGGGTCGACATATCCGTATGTTAGATCAGCTATGAAAACACCGACCGTCACAGCAACGGCAATGAGCATGAATGCGCCCATCATGACCGGATAGTCTCTCTGTCCAATCGACTGAATGAGATAATAGCCCACACCTGGATACGCGAAGATCTTTTCGAGAATAACTGAGCCGCCAAACATGAATCCGATCGCAATGAGAAGGCCAGTATACATTGGCAGGATTGCGTTCCGCCCGACGTACCGAAATGCGATCCGACGTTCTGAGAGGCCACGCAGTCGTGCTACCCGAAGATAATCTTCTCCGAGAATACGAATGCTATTACCCCGCATCGTGAGCGCCCATCCACCAAAACTAGCGATGACTAACGAGAGGATTGGTAAGGTCCCATGGTACAGCACGCTCAGGAGGAAGTCGGGATTTGTCAGTGCAACGGCGTTCCCAGACGCATATCGACCACCTGTCGGGAAGAGTTCCATCCGGTAGCCAAGGAACGTTATCAGAAGGAGGCCAATGACGTAGAACGGAATTGAATTCGAAATCAGTGACACTGCAGTGGATCCGACATCGAATCGGCTCCCTTCTCGATACGCCATGAAGGCACCTAACGAGACACCGATAACGAACTGAATGAACAGAGCCGTTGCCATTAGGAACACAGTCCATGGGATCGCTGGCCCGAGGATCTCGGTTACCGGTTGGTTGTACCAAATCGATGTGCCGAAATCGAGGTGGAGTACCTGCCAGATGTAGTCTACATACTGGAGGTGTAGTGGCTTATCCGGTGCAAGGTTCGTTTGTGCAGCGATTCGCTGATTGAGTTGGGCTTGACTAATCGTGCCACCTTGCTGGATCAGCTGTGCTCGAAGATAGTCAGCCGGCCCTCCCGGCAGTAATCGAACGATCCCAAACGAGAGCGAAATCACCGCAAATACAGTGAATATCGCTTGTCCAGTGCGTCGAACGAAATAACTCATTATGTGTATCTGGTGGTAGCTTACTTCTTGCGCTTTGCTGTCCAGTTCCCCATGCGAGGGAGCCACTCTGTTGGCCAATACTGCTGGATTTTGGGACTACTCTTTGGCGGCACATTCCATTCGTCTGCAGTAAGGAACGTCTGGGTCAACTTCTCCATGACCGGGAGGACGGGGAGTGTCTGATTGGTGATCCATGCCAATTCCTGGATTTGATTCAGTGCCTTGTCTCTGCTACTACTCGAGAGGTCTGTTACAAGCTGTGTGGGCGTCACTTCTTGTGGCTTCCCGCTTGGGTTCGAGAGTGGTGGTACCTGGAATGTCTTCGGCACCTTCCAGTAGTCTTGTGCGTCAGTGCTACTGTAGAGGAAATCATAGTGGAAAAACGGATAACTGTAGTCGTAATTGGCCCATCCTTGTAGACCGATCGTGAATTCACTGTTCGTGTAGACTTTCCCCCAGTAGGTGGAGTTGTCTTTCGCCTGTAATTTTGATTTGATACCGAATGAGGAAAGGTTACTCGTGATCGTCTTCGCACCTGCAACCCAGTCAGTGAATCCAGATGGGGCTGAAATATCGAGTTGGAGTCTGTTTCCGCTACTGTCTTGCCAGCTTCCACCTTGTTTGCTATACCCGGCGGATTTCAGCAACTTCGTGGCCTTCTCCGTGCTTGTCTCGTATTTATTGAATTTACCAGTGATGCCTTTCAGCCACTTCTTTTTGATTGTTCCACTGAACTGTCCAGTTAGTCCACTCGGATATTCGACGCCGATTTTCGAGTCCGTTCCAGCGCCGGAGTTCTTCGCAACCGCATCTCGATCGATAACATGGGCAATCGCCTGTCGCACCTCCTGTTTCTGTAGATGTTTGTTGTTGAAATTAAAGACAAGACCCATTCCCCAGTGTCGGGGAATGAGACCAACCCGTGTATGTTCGGGAAGCTGGTTGAGTTTGTTCGAAGGCATGAATAGTGTCGCAGAACCATCCGTACGATCGTTGATCAGCGCATTCCAGCGCTTTTCGTTCGACGGCATATAGAGGTATTCTGCCTTCGGGAAGTTGATCATCTTTGCATCTGGATGATCCTCGTATTTCGTCAACAACGTGCGTTGGCTATCCGCATTCTCAAACTTGAACGGACCATTGCCGATGGGCTTTGCAATCGACTTATTTTGGAGTTCCGAAATCACCTTACTCTGTTCGTCGTCACTGCCGGCGTTATCGGCGCGTTTAACGTATTTCCCATAGACGCTCTCTTTTGCGATAAGTCGTTTTGGCTGCAAGAACGAGAGAACGATCTGTTTGTTGACTTTTTGATTCAGCGAAATCGTAGCGGATTTGTCGTCCTTTTTCTTCACGTCATTCGCAATGGTATCGACATAATCCCCTAACGACCCGCCAGTATACATATCGAGTTTCAGCTGGTTCACCACATCTTTTGCAGTCACTTTTGTCCCATCGTGCCAGGTGAGACTATCGCGAATTGTTAGTGTGACCGATTGGTTATCGAACGACCAGTCCGAAATTGCATATGGATAAAATTTCTGTTCCGAGATATTATATCGCATGAAGCGATCAAAGAGCATACGTCGTGGCTCGGCAAAGTTTTTTGAGTTCCAAGGGTTGTACTGAGAATCACTCGGAACTGCCCATTGAGCGACAGTAAGTGCCTCATCCACAGGCTTGCCTTCTTGCTTTACTGGCCCGTCTGCCATCGTCGTTGCCGTTGTCTCGGACCCACCGCTTCCTCCGGATTTTTCTGCTGCTCGTTGTCCACCACAGCCTGCCAGTGACCCTGCTATCCCGGTTGCTCCAAGTATTTTTACAAGTCCACGACGGCTCAATTCATTGGTACAATTTATATTATTATTATTTTTTACCATTGTCTACCTACCCATGCTGAATATAGGCAAATAAAAATTCCGGTGAAATTCTATCTCATGGTTTTGAACACGCAAATCTAAATTAATAAAATAATATGAATTTACTTGCAATAATATCTCCAAACTTAGTTCTGGGCGGTCTATCTCCGATAAATCGTTGTAGATTTTATCGGGAGGTGTTGGTTCGTGCGGCAGCGAGTGTGTTGTCACCGCTTGGGTGGCGTACGTCGGATATTGAGCAGAAGTTAGGGCAGTATACCGAGTCGAGTTTGGCGTCATTCCGGTGAAGATGGCGTGATCACGACGCCTATTCTTTTGATTATGCTCAGCAAAAGGTGACTATGGATGAAGAGTTGGAAGTGGTGAAAGGATATCCGTCAGATGAAGCACGGGGGGTTGTTCGGCTTCATCAAAATACTCTAGATCGGTTGGAAATTGAACCAGAAGATATTGTACTAATTCACGGCAGGCGTCCAACCCCTGTTCATGCTCAACGCCTTGACTTTGTTGACCCAGAATGAACAGCACAGATGGATGCATTCACGAGGCAGAACGCAGCAGTCACGCTGGGAGAGTCCGTTTCAGTACAACGAGCCGACCTTCCTCCTGCCCAAACCGTCGTCTTGTCCCCACTGGCAGAATAGGCCCAAGACCTCGATATCAGGAGTGAGTCTACAAACCGAACCATCATCTTCGAAATTCCTGACCACTTTACCCCTCCTATCGAAGAAGAGGCGTCGTTGGTGTCCAAATCAGAGGTTCTGGATGTAGTTCGCCAACGAATTATCGGTCGGCCAGTTGCACCAGGGGATATCGTTCCTGTCCAATCGGGTAGGATGGGATTAACGACTTTGCTTCTCACCGTCGAGAAGACGGATCGTGATGGACCTATCCGGATTACATCCGAGACAAAGGTGAACATCGAAGCCTCGAAGTGACATATTTAGCCGAGTATTCTAACGCTCGATACAGCCGTTCGGGCGTGGCTAGATCATAGCTGCCGTGCTGCATATCGCCTCTATATTTGATATCTCGACCTGACAGACGGCAGGAAAAGATCAGGTCCTACTGCACCGGATTCTTCGATGTCGATGTGATCGTGAACGACCGGGCGAAGGGCCTGGAGAATAATCTCTGCAGCAAGGGGCGAGATATCCACGTTACGGGCCATCAGTCGATGGGTCACCTCACCGCGCTCACGTGCCACTGTATATGTGAGTGCTGTTGCGAGACCGTCAATGCCGTGGCGAGCGATGTATGTCTCGATATCGTCATTAGTCGATTGGCGGCTCACGGCGTCAACCAGCATCGGAGTAATCGTATACTCGCGTGTTCCGTCACCAGTCGAGACGGTGAGGTTGATTGGGTGAGCAACGTATGTTCGAGGTTGCTCGTCACCCGTTGCTTCGATAACGCCCGCATCGGCCAGCCGCTTCACGTATGTGTAGGCGGTTCCTTGCGGGAGGTCAAGTGCGTCCATGAGTTCTTGGACGGTTGCTGGACCCTGCCGAGAGAGATATGCGTATAGTTGGGCTAATCGTGGCTCTTCAAGAAGGTCTGCGATCGAGAGGAAATCTCGAATGACATCGCCATTGGCGTAGGATGCAGTGTGTGACATTGGTATTGCTACTGTTTACAGCTTACAGATAATCGGTAAAGAGCGTTTGGGTTGGTGGAGTCGTCGATCAGAAACATCTTCCGGGATCAGCTACCGAAGGCATATGGGCGAGATGTACTCAGTCTGTAGCACGCGTTGCTGCACGAGACGCTCAAACTATGCGTTGATTTGATCACGTTTTCCGACCACAGACGCGGTGGCCGGTACCAGCTCTCTCCCTCCCGCTGGCTTTGAGCCGATAGCCGCCGATACAACTGCCGTACTCACAAGTAGCCGTACGGCGTCAGTCCCGAACTGTGTCAATTTGAGACGTCCACGACCGCGGTTGTGTGGGGTTCCGTGTTAGATTTGTGTCCCTCTCGGGCGTGATTTCGTCCCGACCACGCTACTCTCCGGCACCCCCGTCTGTGGTCGGGTTATCGTCCGCGTCCGTGTTCTTGTTCTCCTTCGAGACTTCACCGGGAAGCTCGACATCAGCTTTCAGGACAAGACGCGTCTCTTAGTAGCTTAGTCCGTCTTTGGACCGTTGGCCTTTGATCTTCCCGAGCCGTCCATTCGAGAGTTCATGCATTGCGTCTATTGTCTGTGTTGATCTATACTCATGAAGCCACAATCGGCTTATTGTGCGACCCGAAGGTTTAGAACATGCCCCGGTTTCAGACCGTCCTGTTCGATATGGATGGCGTCCTCGTTGATTCGGAATCGTTTTGGCAGCAGTTCTGGCGTGACCAGGTTTTTGCACATGCAGAAATTGGTGACCCAGGTCTGGAGGACGTGAATGGCCGCAATTTCCGTGAGAGTCTCGAAGATCTTGCAGCGACGTATGGTCTTCCGGGTGAACCCGAGCGGTATGCACGACAGTTCGAAGAGGCTGCAGAGACGGTGTATGGCGAGCAAGTATCGATTACACCTGGAATATCGGACTTTTTTGAGAGACTTCGTGATCAAGGAATCGACGTTGGAATTGTATCCTCAGCGGATTGGATTGAAAGGGTCATTAAGCGGTTTGACTTGGCACCAATCGACGTGATGGTGAGTGCAGAACATATCGATCTACCAGGCAAGCCAGAACCCTTTATTTATGAACATGCAGCCGCTGAACTTGGTGTGAAACCTTCTGCCTGCCTCGTTATCGAAGACTCTGTCAACGGTGTCCGAGCAGCAGCCCGAGCAGGCTGCACTGTGATCCGGTTTTGTCAGGGGACGACTGTGCAAGCGACCGATACACTGATTTTGTCGCCAACTCTCCAGACGATCTTCAGCAAACGATCCTCGAATTACTTTCTTAGAACCGTTTCAGCATAAATCGCCAGCAATGATCACAAGTCTGCGCACTGGATCCGAAGCAGACTGTGATGACCTCCGAATTGAAATTCTATTGATCAAATAACTAGTAACGTCCGAGACTAATCGCCAGACAGCTCCGACTATTCAACTAAGATAATAGTTTCGATATATGTAATTAGACTATCGTAGGATATTCAAAATTAGTAGTTTTAATTATATGGGATAAATTTGAACTCAGTTTGTTTTAGTTCACTATCCCTCGATACCTGCCGCTATTGGCGATTTCACGCTCTGATTCGCGGCTCAACACAGAACTGTGGACGGCCAATACATTCATATTACCATCGTACTTGAACTCATCGAACTCATGAGCGCATCCTCCAAGCCGGCTGACTCCGTTGGTGGCGCTACCTCGTCCTCCCAAGACACCGCGTCGTCTCAACCCCTGTCGAAGGATACGATTTTTCATATCTTGCAGGTACAGCGCCGTCGATTAACCTTGCAGTACCTCCATGGGCGAACAGACGCCGTTTCGTTACGCAATCTTGCCGAGCAGGTAGCAGCCTGGGAGAACGAGATGTCGGTCATGGAACTAACTTCGAAAGAACGCCAACGCGCCTACATTTCACTGTATCAAACTCACCTTCCGACACTCGATACGGAGGGTATTATCGAGTACGACAAAGATCGCGGAACAATCAGACGAACGTCCCGTGCTGACCAATTTGACCCATATTTGTTTGATACCGCTCCACAGGACTCATCCGATTCGTCCACGGACAGTGCGTTGAATCGTCGATGGAGACGGTATTATCTCGGCGGGACGCTTTTCAGCACGAGTCTGTTGGGTGCTAAATTGCTTCAGCTTCCACTTGTGTCACAAGTGGCGTCTCAACTCATTGTCCCAATTGTTTTGTCTGTCTTCTCCATCCTTACGGCGGGCCACTACTATACTCGGTCTGTACTTCCAGAGACCAATCCTATTGAGAGCGTTACTCAGTTATTCTCACGCCAGGGATGAAGTAAATAATAGGATATAAATGGTTTCTCTGGTACAGCAGAGTTGTCGTGTCTGAAGAGCTGATGATGGTCTTTCGTCGGTCATTCGGTACAACGGTGGGTATACGATTTTCGTTGCGAATTACTTCCTTCCAGTCTTCCTATAGACTGCTGTAACTTTATTGGTGGTGCTATTATTATATGGCGGGAAAGATTGCGCTACGAAACCCACCATGCCCGACTCGATCAACGAAGAAGACCGCGAGATCCAATCGCACTTCGGTCTCGACACCACTGACCTCCTCGATCGAACCGCTACCACACTAACCGAGGGAACTGCCGTCAGTCGTCAACTCGGCGTCGTTGCAGCCTGCCACGCCGTCAGTAGTGCAGACGACCGCGAAGGGCCACTTCATGTCCTTGCCACGATCCCGACTGTTGCACAACCCCACCGCTTTGTGAACACACTTGCTGACCGTCCATCGGAACGATCGATCAGTAAAGCAACCTATAGCACCCTCATCGGGTCGTCAGCAGGTAAGAGCTTCACACCCGGCGCTGTATTCGACACAGGCGACGACATGGGAACAGATACGAGGACGACACACCTGTATCTCGGGAATATCGACGAGTACGACTCAAAAACCGTCCGTGCACTCACGGAATTGATGCAGGTCGGTAGCTACTCCGTCGGGTCGACCCCAGAACCGGTTCGAACCAACGCCGCACTCTTCTGTTACGCGCCACCAAAATACGGCACCTGGGGCGAGTATGAATCGATCAGAGAGCAAATTCCGGGAAAGATAGACCTCCAACATGCCGTGGACGTTGTCGTACCTATGTTCGATACATCTGAACAACGCGACGTAGACCCGATGGCACCCGACGAACTCGAGATGGTTCTCACTACCGGTCAGACCAACTCGGTAACAATCTCAGACGACGTTCGAGCATACGCCGAGAGAGAGGCTTCGGAGATTACGCCGACAGGAGACGACTCCGGCGCAGATGCGTGGCCACAGATTCGCGTCACCCGGACGATACTGAAGCTGGCCGTGTCAATAGCAAAATTCGATGTCAGTGACGTAGTTACGACCGAATTATCCTGAAGAGTATAGACGTGACGAATTTAGCAAGTCGCTTAGTATTGCGTATTTTCACCACCTACCGATCGGATACTTTCGGTACCCTGCTTGCCTCAACCAGCCTGAGTCTATTCGCAACTCTAGTATTCGAAACTGCATTTATTCAATACTGTTCTGAGATTACCAGAATGTCTGACATATATTTATCTACTCATCAACTAATTCCATGGTTGCATGAAGCAGACACGACGAAGCGTTCTTGGCGCAATCGGAGCCGTAGCAACAGTGGGTATCGGTGCAACGCAAGTGCTTGGTGCAGACTCTAATGTTCCACTCCTCCTTGAACCACATCCCGATGAAGAGTACCTCTTCGTCAAAAACACGACCGATTCGCCGTTCAGCCTTGACGGGCACTACGTCGACTTTGAGTACGTTAACGACGGGGAAGATCAACGGTATTCGATTCCCTCCGGCTATACGATCCCTGCCGGTGGCACAATCAAAATCGCAACTGGTGCGGGGGAGGTCCCGGAAGGCGCTATTGATATGGATCAGCCCGGTAATGAGATGAACAACTCCGAAGCCGACGTGTACGCGATCCTCGATGCTGACGAAAACGTCGTTGCTCGTAGTGACCAAGAGAAATACCGGGCGTCGATCGATCCGAACGAGGAAACAACGACTGACGAGACCACCACTGAAGAGGAAGATACCACCGACGACACCTCTGACGAAACCACGACCGAGGAAGAGACGACTGCCGAAGACGACTCGGACGAGTCCACGTCGGAGGAGACAACCGACGACAGCGAGTCGAGCGATAGCTCCTCGAACGACACACAGTCGGATGATGACACTGAATCAGATGAGAGCGAAAGCTCAGGAAGCGATGACTCCGAAAATTCCGATTCGGAGGACTCGTCTACTGAAGACGATTCCCAAGACGACTGCTGAGACAGCCAGTCGATAACCCTATTTTCATGACCAACAGATCACGGCGACGGTTTCTCACATCGGCATTGGCCACCACGAGTCTCGGTATGCTATCTGGGTGTTCGGACATCCTCGGGTCCATCGAAACCAACACACCAGAGACGTCCTCGAAAGCGCCAGACTCGACGACAGCAGTTACAGAAACGATTGCAACGACCGTTGAAACGGTGACTGCCACAACACGGTCACCCACCAGTGAGTCATCAGAGAATACCGCGGCAGAACCATCCTCGAAAAAGACCCAGCAGGACGAAACAACAACATCAGAACCATCTTCGACGTCGAACTCACAAGCAACAGAACAGACGACATCAGCTGAATCGACAACGTCAACGATCACCGCCTATGTTCCCGTTGAGAAACCGACAACAACATCGGAAGATACGATGTCCGTCGAGAGTGCATTAGAGTGGTTGATTGACAGCCTCCAATCAGAAGGTGTCAATGCCTCTAACCCGACTACGTGGCGTGATATTGCGAAAATCACCCATACGACCAAAGAGACAACCCTCCTCGATGGATTGGCTGGAGAAATCGGAACCGTGGCTGGCCATTGGGTCCAATTCACCACCAAAGTCGAGAACCCACCATCCGAACTTCGAGTCACCCTGCAAGACAAGGATGGTGACGATATCGGAGGCTATTCGGTGATGACCAAGGATGCAGACGCCGTGTTGGACGGATTCATGACAACCAATGAGTTCTCTCGCCGAATCGTCTCGACAATTCGATTTTCACCTGGTGTTCCGACGACTATGACGACGCGGGCTCCATCGACCACTATGACCACGACTACCACAGCGACAACACCGCCGGAATCAACAACAACGTCGTCTCAAACGACTTACGAGCCTCCAACGACCACAACAGAGAGCCGATACACGACAACACGCCAGACATCCTCATCTAGAACCACTACGACGACAGAAACGAGCAAATCGACAACGACTGCAACGGCCAGGGAAGCACACACGACCAAGTCATCCAGATAGTCAATACCAGTCGATAAACTACTCAGTACGACTCTACTTGAGGAGCTTCTTCACCGTTGACCGCACCTTCGACTTTGCTTTGCGTTTTGCATATTGTTTTGGGTTCTTGGCCTTCCGTGCGGTTCCAGACGCTTTCGAGACGCCTGTTTTCTTTCGAACCTTCCGTTTTACTTTCCCTGTCGTCTTTCGTTTGGCGTATTTTTTCGGGTCTTTGGCTGCTCTTACAATTTTCTCAGCTTTCGATTTCTTACGACGGGTGCGAAATGGACCGATTTTCATCCCTATTCTAATTGTTTTCACACTCGATAAAGATTACTCTCGTCACATTACGAAGAGAATCGACGTGTATGCGTGTATCATTCAAGCTATTTCTTACTACTGTACGGTGATGATGAGAAATGTGTTTCCCAGGCTCAGAGTCGTCTGTCCCCGACTATTTTACCACTGTTTTTTGTAGTATTATACCGTCTGGGGCTTGTATGGCTGATTTGATTGTGAAATCCGCAGTGAAAGAACAGCTCGAAGGTCAAAATGTGGCGAGTGACTTCTACGATGCACTTGATGAAGAAGTCGCAACAGTCCTCGACAACGCTTCCCGACGAGCCGAAGAAAACGACCGCAAAACCGTCCAAGCGCGCGATCTATAGCTGCTCACCGACTCCTATTTTTGATGACCGGATGATCAATCTCTTCTCTCCGAACGTTGGCTATGCGAAACGCTTAGTCATATACGAATATTTCGTATATTCGTGAATTCCGTATGAGCGTCACAGACGATACTCCCATCTCACGAAAACGCCTCCAAACCGTGTTTGAACAACTGGCAAACGACCGAAAACTCGACATCCTCAGCTACGCGGCCGACCACGAGCAGTTCACCGTAACGGCCCTCAAAGACGACCTCGGAATTCCACATACGACAGCACACGACTATTGCCGTGAATTGCACCAAGCAGGTCTTCTGCATCGCGAGCAAATGAAGCCTGCAACCTACAGCGCAGTTGATTTCGACATTCAACTGTCACTCGATGCCATTGCGACAGCTGTCGAGACCGAGTCCGAAACAATCGACTACATGCTTGCGACGTATGGTGAAGGTATCATCGACGAACTCCTCGATATCTGGGGGCGTGTCGAAGCAGGTGAACTCACGTACCGCGAGGCGAGTGGTACGCTTGACATGCAGCATGCTGACTTCCTTCGGCTGGCGGCTGAACTCGAGTTGTTCAACCGATGAGTGTCGTTGTACTGGATGCAAACGCAGTTATCATGCATGGTCGAGCGTTTCCGGATCGCGTTCGTACCGCCGTTGAAAAAGGGTCTACTCTCATCCTCCCGCGGTCGGTCAAGCAAGAACTCGTTGACGATGGCCTTGCGAATGACGATGCACCAGTCAATCATCGTGCCTCAGCACGGGCAATCCAAGACCTCGTCGACGAAGGGTTCCTCGTGCTTCGGACACCGGATTTCGAAACGTACAGCGGTATCATTGATGAAGCGCGTCGACGCATTGCAGATGATACGCTCCCGGAACATACCGTCAAAGCCGATCAATACATTCCAGCCCTTGTCTGTGGTCTCGCTACTGACAATACCGTCCACCTGGTAACCGCCGATACAAAACTGCGTACTATCGTCCAAGACATTGCTGCTCGGAACGGGGTAACAGAGAACGTTATTTTGCGTGATCCGTTGACGGTGCTGTAGTAATCAAGATCTGTTTTCCATCCTCTTGGTCATTCTTTGGGAATCCACCAAATAACTACCCGTGGACTCAATTTCCCACGTTCTAACGCACCCTGTTCATGCAACTCCTTGAGCCGCTGATGCACTGGCCGCCGTTCCATCTCCACCGTATCTGCAACCCACCGAGCAGTCACTGCTGGAAATTCGGACTCACGAATCACGCGAAGAAAATCGCCATCAGTCGTTTGCTCCGCAAATCGTCCCTGCTCATCGCGTTCACTCTTGTCCTCGGTCAGAGCGCGTACTGAGACTATCACGGAATCCCGATATGCCGATGCCGAAAGTACAGATAGAGGCATGCAATTGGGACATTGAGCAGCGGAATGACCATGAGATGATAGAGAATAGTTGGCTTCCACTCGGAGTGCTTCTGGACATATTGGCGGTCAGAATACACGGCAGGGAGAGAAGCGCCGCTGCATAGCTAATGAGGATGATTCCCTCAGCAAGATACGTCGTCAAATACCCTGAAACATTGAGCGGAACAAATCTAGCAATACCCATCGTGAAAACAGTCACAACGAACCAGAGAGCGAATAGAACAGGAATTGCGAGGATCACCAGCCACCATCCTCTCGAATGAAGATATCGCCTAAACAAAGCTCTTGAAAACAGTTCTGTAGTAACCATAGATGTTATATTGCTCTCCGGAGGTAAATCCATTCCTAGAGTGATGAGTAACTACTCGGATCCGCCAGCTGACTCAGAACATCCACGATCTCGAGTACATCCGCTGGGTTTCGTTCTTGAACGAACTCGCCTCCATCTCCTCTCGTGCACTCTCATTTAGCTCTTTTTCTGCACTTGGGTAGTCCCGAAGTTAGTATATAATACAGACACAAGCTGTTCCCAGATCTTGATCGTTCCTGTGATCACTCCCTTTCGTTTACCGAGCTATCGTGCCCTCAAAGTGATCTACTCATGCTTCATCATGACTCGCCTCGATAAGCGTAAAACCGACCGTCCACTCAATAGCCTCCGATGGTGGTTCCTCTGCAAGCCGTGACGTGAGTGACTCAGAAATCACGTACTCTCCAGGTGCCAATCCGTCTGTCCCAGCGCGAATCTCATACGTTCGAGTGATCGTCTCACCCGGTTCGATCCGTGTTCCGATCCCAACTGAATTGACTTCCAATTCCCCATCTCTGAACGATATATGGCCACTCGACGCATACTCACCCCACAATAAAAATGACCGATCGCCACTGTCTGCTTCAGCCCACAAGACACTCAGTGGTGGGGACGGTCCACTCACAATGATTCGTTCCTCGTCACTTCGATTGGTCACACAAAATTCAATCGCACCGGGCGATTCTGGTGTGACTTGCTCATTTTTCAGTTCGGCAGTTATGGTAAGAGCTGACGGCGCGTCGGGCGATCGTCGGTAGAGCACAACGCCGATATGCGTCCATACATCATCGGTTCCAACTTCCCAGGTGAAGAAGTCGGTCTCCTCAATGAGTTCAGCAAGCCCAGTCGGAATGTTGTTTGTCCAGATCTCTCCCTCTTGGAGTATCGTCTGGAGCGTTTCGCGATGCTCTCGATTCTCGAGCGACGGGATATCGACGATCGTTGGATTCGTGAACTCGTCAGAAACAGCCTCATCAGAATAGTAGGCGGACGGTCTGAGATGATACGAGTGTGTCGGCATCACAGTCGTCGTGGTGACCGTAAAATTAGAGATAGTGTAGTCATCGACGGAGTTCATACCTACTCATGACGCTTGCACCGCTCATAGTCATTCGGAACACGATCATTAGCAACGTTACGCTAAGCGAGAGAGATTTCAAAAAGCAGTACTGCTATAGTTTAAGACGACCATTAGAGGATATGAAACAACTGTACCAATTCCTTCTCGTTGCATTCCTTGTCTTCTTCATTATTGCCGGTGTCGGTGCGATCCTACTTCCCCCGGATCCATTCTCGACGCTTCCTGTTAGTATCCTTGCCCTTGTCGTCTGTTGGCCAATTGCATACTGGTTCACGTATCGTCGGAACCCACGTCCCACGTAAGCCAAGCTCGGTCTCAATTGTCTCAGTCGCTCGGTTCCCACCTATTCACTGTATGGTCACAAACGCCATGATAAACCCGAGGATCATCAAGAGCGGCCCACCGACATAGCGAACCATGTTGATCGCTCCTTGTGTCGGAGTCGGATCTGATGCACCTTTCAGCCGATCGCGAGCAATCCGTTCTGGATAGACGATGAAGAGTATGCCAATAAAGATAAAGAGAATCCCAATGAGGCTCATACTGAGCTATTCTTCCTCATAATTTAGTGAGTGACACAGCTACGTATTCTACCGTGTTCAATTAACCCTTTCTCCACCGCAAGTATCATATGACAATACTCAACACACCCAATAGAAAAACTGCGAGCATCGCACTACACCAGTCAGGTCGGCATGTTCTGCGACGCTCGAGCATCGTCAACGAACAAACCGCCATGTCTGACGTTGAGATGATGGATAGAGAGTAGAGCAGAAATCCGCCAAGCACAGTAATGTCCTTCGGAAATTGCTTAGAGATCCGTTTACGTCGTTTCTACGTAGCAGAGACGGTCGTACGGAATATATCCAACAAGATCTTTCTCCTCGTTACGAAGTTGTAAACCATTGTCTCCTTCTCTTATATCGTGACATTCTATTTCCTTGTTATCAGTCGTTATAGCTACTAACTTTCCCATGGATTAAGAGGTGACTCCAGAACTAATGAAGGTTTCCAGCAGGCAGTACTTGCCTACACGTTTGTTCATGTTCAGTTTCAATACCAGCTAGTGGCGAATGTATCTCACAACGCGACGACGAATCCAAATACACCGAGTAACAGAAGTGGGACACCAGCCGTAGATGATCCAGCACCTATCTGTGGAGAGAGTATGAAGTAGACGCCCAGAAGAGTAAATGTGGCCGCAAGCACCAAGTTCCACCGTTGATTCGGGAATAGCGACGTTTCCTCGGACGTGGAATCTGACGTTGACATACTCTTCCACTGTTTAGGATATTCAAAATTGTTTCTGTAAAATAGACTCTAGTTTCCCCACCAAATTGACTTTCGAATATCTATGCAGGACATAGCACCTACTTACACTTCATCCAGGTAGAGCTCTTCTTGCACTCCTAACTAAACTCACTCCGGGAAGTGAATATCAGCAGGCACACGAGTCAGCCCGAGCGTCGTGAAATCCCGATCAAAGGCAAAGATATTGTCGATATCGTACTCACGAGCCAGTACCGCACTCGTGTGATCAACAAACGAAATCTGCTGGTCGTCATAGCGCTCGAACTCATCACACACCGCCGCAAACACACCCTCCTCCACGGGAAGAATAGTGAAACTCTCCGAGCGGCGAATCGTCTGAAGCACATCCACCGCCGTCTTGTGGTTGACCTTCCGAGTGGTGAGGGTAGCTAACTCCGAGAGCACGTACCGACTCGTGAACAACGGCTGGTACGGAATCGCTTCACGGCGAAGCGCATCAAATACAGACTGCGCAATCTCGTGCCGTCCAGCACGGGTGTTAACCCACGCAAAGAACGCCCCTGTATCGATGAACAGCGGCTGTGGTTGTTCACTCATCAGTACCGTAAAGGATATCGTCGATCTCGTCTTCCTCGACTGGCTCACCAGCAGTTGGCTTCAGCGACCAAAATGGATCGTCCGCATCGATTCCGCTCGGTTCCGCTGTATCCTCGTCGATCCACCAAATGACTGCCCCCGCACCAACCTTCCGACGTTCGATCAGTCCCTGCTCATGAAGTTGAACGAGTTTCTGGCGGGCTGCTTCCGACGAGCAATCCAATCGTTCGCTCAGTTCCTTCGCCGTGACGACCGGGTCACTGGCCTCACGCATCGCCCGTAGGACGGCGTCGAGGGTGAGTGTCTGGACGTACCGACCAGTATCTCGATTCCGTTCTCGGCTCATACTTACCTCTAGTATTTCGACCGGTGTAAGCCTATTGGTGCGAAACAAGAGGACAAGCTTTATTACCATTTGGTACGTAGCAATTGGTAAGGAAGAACGGTGCCCTCGGGCGTTTTGAAACGCGCCGGGTGCTAGTACACCCGGCACCGGTCTTCTGTATCCCGTGAAGACCATGTCAACGAAAACGCCTAGTGAACTTGAAGCTGACGAGACGGCACAGAAACGCGCACAGGCCGAACAATTTTCCTTCGACGTCGATGCGCCTGGACTCATCGAAGTCACCAACGAGAGCCACGAGAACCCCGAAGAGCACCAATACACCGTGTCCATCGACGACGTGACCAACGAACTGATGGCCTGTACGTGTCCGCACCACGTCCATCGGAACGCCTTTTGCAAACACATGCCCGCCGTTGAGAATGCGATTGACGACGAGACGCTCGACGCATTCCCCTCGGAGGACGACAACGAGACCGAACCGGACAACGGCGACTTCCCGTGCTGGCCATGCGTACGGGCGGGACAGAAGGAACTACCGAACTAACGATCGCCTCAGTCGTTTTTATCCATGGCACGCCAAGTGACGTTCTCGGATATTACCGACCAGCGGACACTCTCGATGAGGTCTGATAATCCGCTCGGATAGTGACTATTATTCATTTCTGATTCTCTTGCATTTCTTCCCGATAACTTCTCTAGTTCCTACTAGTTGTATACCGACATTCCATCATTCTCGATTATTCAAGAGCATACAAACATATATGAGACTGCGCTACAAACACTGTAGGGAGGTGAAGAGGATGGCTACCCCACCACAAAACGGTGTCACATCATGGACCGAGACGATGAGTGCACGCGAACGCATTCGCTCGGTGGTTGAAACGCTTCGTGAACCTCGGTCGACCAACTGGATAAGCGAGCAAGCCGATGCAGCTTGGAGCACGACGAACCAAGAGCTACAAGACCTTGTTGACCAAGATCGCTTGCAGCGCGTCGAGGTTGGTGACACCACACTTTATCAACCGGATTATACTCGATTACTCTTCGATGAGATCCGCACCCTCATCGAAGAGAACGCTCGCGAGGAACTCCGGAGCGAACTAACAGCGATCACCGAGGAAATTGAGGCGTGGCAGGAAGCGTATGCTATAGAGACGTGGGAGGAACTCGAACAGTCACTCGCGGATAGCGACCTGTCGAGTGCCGAACTCCGCGAACGGCGTGATGTGATCGGATTCTGGCATGAAAACGAGCAAGACCGACAGCTTATCAAGCACGCACTGGAGCTCTATTCGGATGTTGAAACAGCTCGTGAGCAGATGACGGACGCAGTTGATCGAGCGACAAGCTAATCTATTTCTCGGTATCATCAATGATCTTCCTCGCTAATCGTGATCGGTATACCCAACGTACACTCCTCAGGGAAACCCATAACCGCCTTTCAAAACAAGCTGGCTGCGAAGCCATCCGATATCAGCCATCTGGTCGTCGTCCTCGGTACGTAATCGCAGATATTGACACAGCGGTGTTCCTTGGTGAATCCTATGAAGTTGAGAACGCACGGCTGGAACTTCGCTTTTGGTATCCAGTCGGCGTCGACCATGAGTATTATCGAATCAACTGGATAGAACCACCACGCAACCTCATGGTTGGATTTCATCAGGATGCAGATCACCCTGATTTGGGCCCATGCCACATTCAACTCAATTTTGAAGAAACAGCGGTTGATCGATATGAGGCTGCGTTTCTTGATGCACATCCTCTCACTGTCCTTGATAATCGACTTCAGCAACTCCCGACTGCATTAGAATCGATCCACTGGCAGGATGGCCAACCATCACTCCCTGACTGGCCAATGTGAACTACTCGGTTCATTTCGTGTTGCGGAGAGTGGCAAACAGTAACCATATGCCGCCATTCTCAGAATTGCCTTACTAAACGAACGCGATTCCTCCCCGCCGTAAACGGCGGGGTTTCCTCGCTACCGCAAAGATGATTGGTGTTACGATTGGCGGGTCACTCTTTCTCTTGGATGTGTAAATAGCGGGAAGAATGTTACAATCGCTCCATTCTCTTGGAATTCGTCCTGTGTTGTCCGTGTTTTCGATACTGGACGAAACTGACTAACAAGAGAAAGCCCGTTACAACGGCAAAGCCAGTTCCAATATAGGTCGCCCTCACGGCAAAGATTAGTCCAGCGAGAAAGAGGGTCATCAATGCGCAGGATTGAGAGATGCGATACGGTTCTTCGACTAATATCATGTGAAGGTTCCGGCGAAGAGAACGGGACCTACTCATCGTTCAGTAATCTGTAGTCAAACCTAATTATCGTTTGCAATCTGCGCCTCCCTCGCCGTTTCTGTGGTTATGGTATAGCAAGAATGCCGGTTGTCCCCGACAACTGGACTGACAGAGTCATCCAATGAAATGCTTTACTCGATTGGATGGTTTGTACTCGCGCTTTTCGTCTTCAGCACCGCTCCCTTTCTATTCTCATTTCACTATACGAGATCGCTCACATCCACGCTGGTCATCGTCTCAATTGAAATAGGAATCGCATTCGGAACTATTCTAATCTATTTCTTGCATACAAATGATTTCGTTCAATTCTTCTTCGACGTCGATGCCCCTGGACTCATCGAAGTCACCAATGAGAGCCACGACAAGCCCGCTGACCACCAGTACACCGCTGCCATCGACGACGTGACCAACGAACTGATGGCCTGCACGTGCCCACACCACGTCCACCGCAACGCCTTCTGTAAACACATGGCTGCCGTCGAAACCGCGACGGACGACGGAACACTCGAGGCCTTCCCCTCCGAGGACGAAGACGAGACCGAACCAGACAACTGCGATTGCGACGGTCTCGGGGACTTCCCGTGCTGGCCATGCGTGCGGACGGGTCGCAAAGAACTGCCAAACTAACCGCCGCTTCAGCTCTTTTTATCCATGACACACCAATTGAGGTTCTCGGAGATCACCGACCAGCGAACGCTCACGGAAAGTGCGAACACAACGACCGACGATACACCGGAGACACCGACAGCCTTGCTCGACCGAGCACAACAGCACGCAATGAACGTCGCCGCCGAGCACTTCCCGAATCTGCCGATCGAAACGATCGACTGGGAAGTCTCACACCGAGTCCAACGGAAGGCAGGCGTCACGAAGTACGATCACTCCTGGAGGGTCGGTTGTGTTTCGAGCGGTGGAAGCGCATTAATTGCGCCTGAAAAATTCAGAGACTATGGTTGGTACTTAGCGAAGTAGGCTCCGAACAAACGATTCATATTGATTTGGAACTCGGTGCTTGAGTTGACACTGGTCGGTTTCACCATCGATATTGACCAAATACGTTCGTCCTCGTGTACCTCCATACGCTCCTTGGAAGTCGTAGACGAATCCATAGAGATTCCGTTCCTTGGACACAGCATCACTGTCGGCAAGGAACTGAATCTGTCGATGAACATTGTATTCGACGAGTTGATTAATAACTTCGAGATCCGTCGTATCGGTGTCAACACGGTCGGATTTGAGCCCATCATCGACGATGTCTACGAGTACTTCCAGTTCTTGGCTGATCCCAGGTGATTCATCGAGCTGTTTTCCAATTGCAATTTCATAGGCCGCAGTAATCGCACCGCAGTCAGTGTGTCCGATAACAACTCCGTTCTCGGAATCCGCTTTTTCGAGTCCATAGAGAAAATCACCGTCGACAACTCGTTCACCATCTACTAGACTGATAACCTTATTCCCGATATTACTCGGCTTAAACAAAAACCCTGCTTCAAGTGCTCCAAGAAACATACCCTCTTGGGATACTCGCGAATCAGAACAACAGACAGAGGTTACAGAGGGCGCTTGATTGTTTTGCACATCGCTGAAATAGTCGCCCGGTAATGCGTCTGTCCACAGTTGGTTTCGCTGGAGCAGACCAGTAAGACCGTTGCTAAAAGAGCGTTTATTTAGAGAACTGTGAGAAGCAGTGTTCGTACTGGCTCGTTGTGTTGTTTTAGCTTCTGCTACCCCAAAGGTTTCCCATCCTCCCAGCATCGTGAGACCCATTGCCCCCGATCGGACGAATCTCCGTCGTGTGGTCTCGTTTTCATCTATTTCTCGGGCTCGTTTCAGGTTAGCGTCTGTCTCTGATTTCTCGCACATTGATTGCGCTTTTGTAGACCACATGCTAATACTTAAAATATATTTTTCTATTTTTTATTAAAGTAGAATATTTTGTCCACAATTGAATGATTTTGATGCCATAACGAGACGGCATAGACCACGCACAATGGGAACAATTTGCCTTCGACATTGATGCCCCCGGACCCATCGAAGTCACCAATGAAAGCCACGAGAACCCCAAAGACCACCAGTACACTGTCTCCATCGACGACGTCACTAAAGAACTGATGGCCTGCACGTGTCCGCACCACGTCCACCGCAACGCATTCTGCAAACACATGGCCGCCGTCGAAAACGCGACGGACGACGGGACGATTGACGCGTTCTCACCAGAAGACGAAGACGAACCAGACCACTGCGGCTGTGATGGCCTTGGTGACTTCCCATGCTGGCCATGCGTGCGAACGGAACGGAAGGAACTACCGAGCTAACAATAGAAGCTAACGTTGATTATTTTTTATCAATTGGTCGGTGAGTCCACTAACTACCGGAGAACCTTTTTGAGTCTGTAGGTACAACGTACCCACAACATGAGTACTCGGAAAGTCAACTTTCGTCTGCCGGAAGAACTTGTGACTCATGCAGATATCGCTGCTGAAGTCACGCATAAAAACCGAACCGAACTCCTCATCGAAGCGCTTCGAGAGTACCTCAAGGAAATCGAATCAGAAGAGAGCTTTCAAGAAGCAGTCGTTGAACTCTATCTCGCAGACGAACTTGATTTCGAAATCCTCCAGGACATAATCGGTCGCCAGGACGCAGAAGCAGTCCGTACCTCAAAGCAACTTCTTGATGAGGGAGACGACCTCGCCAACAAACTTGCAGATCTGTAGATGCTGGTTATCGATACAAGCGCATTCATTTCTCTCGCGATTGGTGATGTTCTCGATGACGTGCTAACCGAATACGACGTCGTGACGACGACACTCGTCATCGATGAACTCGAATCAACCGCAGAATATGATGATGTCCACGGTCACGGGGCAGTAACCGTCCTCGAACGTTCCGATCGCATTAAGATTCTGGATATCCCCGCTCCAGATCTTTCTTCGAGTCGAATCGATGCTGGTGAGGCGAGTTGTGTCGCGGCTGTTGAAGAGATCGATGCAGCATTTCTCATTACGGACGATTTTCGAGCACTTCCCGAACTCACTACTCTTGTCTCGGCTGATGTCGCTCTTTCACCAATTCTTCTTCGCGCACTCACCAAACGTGGTGTCCTTACTGATTCCGAAGCTCGATCTGCACTCGATACTATTGCACGTGATCGGGACTGGCTTGGTGCGCCAATCTATCACTATGCACAACGTCTCTTTGAAGAAGAGTCGGGAACGTAATCACCCAAGAGTGGTTACTGAATACGGGTCACAAAAGACATTGGGAGGAAGAACGGTGCCCCCGGACTCATCGAAATCACCAATGAGAGCCACGAGAACCCCGCAGACCACCAGTACACCGTCGCCATCGACGACGTCACTAAAGAACTGATGGCCTGCACCTGCCCGCATCACGTCCACCGCAACGCCTACTGCAAGCACATGGCCGCTGTCGAAACCGCAACCGACGACGGGACGCTCACGGCGTTCTCCTTCAAGGACGACAACGAGACCGAACCGGAAGACTGTGACTGCGACGGCCTCGGCGACTTCCCGTGCTGGCTGTGCGCGAAAACAGGACGAAAAGAACTGCCGAACTAACCCACACTCCAGCCTTTTCGTTAGCTCATGTCAACGTGATCGTCGCTGGTAGTTCCACGTCGCCGCACAGAACGCAATACCACCAAGGAGCCACCATGGTCCCCATACAAACGTCTGCCAGTGGGCCGTTGTCCACGCTGCGAAAGCGGGAAAACCAATGAGTCCATTCTCGGTGAGTGCACCCTGAATGATAAAATCACCACCATGGAGAACTAGAAGTACGCTCACTCCCCATGCGAGGATAAGTACCAGCTGTCGAGGAAGCTGTTGGCCCCATGACTGAACAAGTGCGAGAGCGAGGATTCCGCCACCGATTTTCAAAATGCCAGTGAGCCAGAGGAGCGTGATGAACCAAGGGTCACCCGCAAGCTCTTGGCCGAGCGAAACGGTGTTGATTCCTGCCGTTCCACCGAGTGCCCAGTAAAAACTCATTGCGGCAAACACAATCATCCATGCGCTGGCCGTGTACCCAGCCCATACGGGTGGTAACGTGTCGTCGATGGGCTTCTCCATATTCCTATATTTTTAGAGGTAGCTTTGCACGAAGTATCTACCTAGTCGAATTTACTGGTTGGCCGAACACAAAGCCACCGAGTTCCGTCACTACCAGTCACTTTCCTAATCTGCTAGTCGAACGACTGACTGGGAAGTCTCACATCGAGCCAAACGACAGGCAGGGGGTCACGAAGTGCGATCCTTAAACAGAGGCGGTAAACCAGTTATTTGTGTTACCACCGATATACGTTGAAAATAGTTGTATTCTCACTGGTTGCTATAATGATCTCCTTTCAGTCGGCATTGACTTGCGCTGTTGCAGTATCTCGCGTATCGTTCTCGCTTGACTGGCCAACAAGATGAGTGCACACCCAAACCCAATGAGCGACTGTCGAAGTGCAATCGTACTTCCCCCACCCACGACGACTTGCATCGGTACCATCAACGAGATGACGCCAAGGGAACACATTGCGCTCCCAATCGCTGCAAAGATCGGTGCATCAAAGGCACGAACAAGTCCAAAGAAGTGAAGTCCAACAATGATTGCCACCACTGACGTGATGGCACTCTCAAACCCAACGCGTGTGAGGATCGTCCCTGCAATTGGAAACGCAATCACCATCAGTACCACTGAGATCCCGTATGCGCGGGTAGTGAATGGATTTTGCATGTTCCCACTGTCTTCTGTGGGCAGCCGTTGTGCTTTCCGATACAAGTATAACGCAAGCGCAAGCAAAGCAAGCGTAACTCCGATCACCACAAATTGCCCCACGGTTTCGTATGGTACTGGTAAGCCGGCACTGCCATACAATCCCCATCCAAGTGCAAACACAGCGGAAATAAATGTGGAAAGTGCAATGCCTTGAACGGATTGTGCTGTCCGTTTGAGCGAGGACATAGATGGCATTTCATTGCTATTGCTGATATTAACTGTATCGGATAGGATTATTGTCTGCTAAACCAGCCCAAAACTTCCTCCAAAGATTCCTCCGAACAGAAAGTACACCGCAACGTCTCTCGATTTACAGCATGGATAACCGTCAGCGCATTTCCGACGTCAACGATGAGTGATTTGCCGAGTACTCAAATGTCACAGACTGGCGATAGACTCGAGTCACGGTGCTCTCAACAAAACGATTTGCTGCTTCATATCGTCCTCTCAGACATGAGATTTGTAACAATACTTCTCACTCCCACCGAGTCTACATTTGATCCCATCGTGCAGGCGTTTGCCGACGACTCGGCAGTGAGACGGCAAGCAGTAGATCATATACGGATGTTAGATGATGGAACCGGTGTGCTTCTCGTCCAATTCGACGGAGAGCGCGAGCGAGCGGAGGCACTATTGGACGCCCACCCTAATGTTCTCGCATACGATATCTCCGAGGTGGATAACAGCCTCTATGCGTACGTTCACCAGAAATGGAGCGAGACTGCTACATCGTTCCATTCCATCGTGCAGACGCACGGACTCGTCGTCGATACTCCGATGACATTTACCGAAGACAGTGATCTGCAGGTAACACTGCTTGGAGAGCAACAGACGATCCAGACAGCGCTCGCAGAGATACCCGACACTTTCGACTGTTCTGTTGAAACCATCGGCGACTATTCACCATCGACCACACGGCTGTTCGAACAATTGACCGAACGCCAACAGGAGGCGATAACGGTTGCACTCAAACTAGGCTACTTTCGCGACCCACGAATGGCCACATACAAAGATATCGGCGAAGAACTCGGCTGTGGGCCTGAAACCGTAGGAGAGCACCTACGAAAAGCCCAGGCGACGATATTTGCTGAACTTGTCCCCTGAGCCATCTCACGAGCGTTGTCCCCATTCATAGGTTAAGTGTCGACGATACAGTCTCCACTCCATGCAGTGGGTTGTTTCTCGGTATATAGCCGACCCCATATATGGTGGAGCATCCTGATTCCCACTGCTGCCTTAGTCACAAATGCCTATGAGCACTATTGAAACAGCCATTCTCGTCGTACAAGGACTGCTCGGACTCATCATGGTGGCGTCGGGTGGGGTGAAGTTCATTCGCACTGACTTCCATACAACGCAGTTCGAGCAGTTCGGGTACCCACAGTGGTTCCTGGTCGTAGCTGGCGGTGTCGAAGTTCTCGGCGGTCTCGGTCTCCTCGCCGGGCTCGTATTCACACCCATACTCGGTGTACTTGGTGGCTTCCTGATCGCCGTAACGATGATCGGAGCCATTCTGACACACCTCATCCGGGTTGACGATCCGCTCTCGGCATCAACCCCAGCGGCGGTCTTCCTCGTAGCCGGACTCATCGTCACGATATCCCGACTGCTCTCATTCCAGCTCTGAGAGCCACGAGAATCCCGCAGACCACCAATACACAGTCTCTATCGATGACGTGATCGATAACCTGATGGCCTGTACGTATCCCAATCACGTCCACCGCAACGCCTACTTATCTGATTCTTAGCAGAGCTGGATACGGAAACCTACACAGATAAAGTCGCCCAGTGAGCATTGGTAGTGATCGAAACGTTGACTCGTTCGACGAACCCGTGAACCGTTTGCCGCTCCTGTTATGTAGTCACCATAATAAATACGTACATTCACTAATTTCGGATAAAGTTGGAATGAATACCTTATGATCCTCAACGAGGAAGATTCGCTGATTCCATCTTTAACCACTGTTGTCACCCCATGTGTCGGAAAGGAACACAAATATCGGGTCCTCTTAGACCCACCCAGTCGCCCAGAGGAGTAAACCAATGAAGAAGAGCTGAATCACAAACCGAAACCAGATCGGGGTCGGCGGCTTTCCATTCATTTCAATCTTCTCGCGCACGGCAATCACGTTCGCTGGGAACATCATCATAAGAAGAATTGTTAGCCCAAGACCAGCCCATGAGACGAATCCTGGTAGAAGTAACCCAATTGCGCCGGCAATTTCTGCAAGACCAGTGACCGTCACTAACAATCCCGGAGCCGGAAATACGTTCGGCACCATCTGAATGAGGGTGCCCCGAGTTCCAGCGAAGTGAGAGAGGCTCGTGAAAACGAACATTGCAGCAAGTGCGAATCGAGTGGCCATCGACCACGAGTCAAAGACCGTCACGCCGAGCAAGCCGAGACCACGGAGGGCTATCAGTACAGCGAGTAGCAGGAGAAACGGCACGACAAAGTATGGGTTGCCGCGTCGATTGTCTACGTTCACGGTTGCAGTTTCTTCCATAATACTCCAATATCATGATCGAGAATGAGCGCGGTGCCGAACAGTTCTGGTTCCGGAAGCTAACTCAAAACATTGGTAACAACCGTTGAAAGTGACGTAGAAAGGCATATCACTGTTTCATAAACCGAATCAAAGCGCAGCTTGGGAGAGAATCCTTGCCTCGATTTTCTGGAGGTGCTCGCCTACCGTCGCTACACTGAGATCAACTTCATCAGCGATATCCCTGATCCCTGCCTGTCTCAGATAGTCATAATACCCTTGTGCGGTAGCGGCAATCAGTATCTCACGCTGACGATCAGTTAGTAAAGATTTGAGGCGACGACTTTCCGAGTGATATTCACCTGTTCGTTCAAGTTTAGCGTCAGCGAGTTCTTCGATTCCATCGAAAACTTGACGCAGTAGCTCGTCTTCTCCGATAAACGTAATTCGGAGATGACCGTTGCGGAGAAACTCGATCGGCATATCGAGAATTACTTCGACACTCTGGAGCCCTATTAGGAGTGATTAAAGTGGGTCATCTAGCTCACAGTGAATATACACAAGCCCATCACCATGTTCCGGAACATCGCACTGCAATACGTCTGGATTTCCGTCGAATATTGCTCGCGCGTGGGTGAGGTCACCGCGAAGTTGGTATAGCAAAACGACAGTTCCATCAGCTAAAACGTTGAAATGATGTAGATATTCTCGAATCACCGTATCGTCATTCATCGAATCGAAAACCGATACGAACCCCTTTTCACTCGATCCAACTACGACCGTCATGTACCTCATAGTCATTTCGTAGGAAGGCTGGCAAGAAAAGCAGTTGCTAGAGTTGCCACCCATTGACAAGGAGGTTAGAAAGGCAGCGCGTTCGGCAGGCGGGACAACCTAAGAATCACCGGGAGTTTACTGAGCGCAGCACGCACCACCCTTGAAGCTGACGAGACGGCACAGAAACGCGCACAGGCCGAATAACTAGCCTTCGACGTCGATACTCCCGGATTCGTAAAGTCACCAACGAGAGCCACGAGAACCCCGCAGCCCACCAGTACACCCTCTCCATCGACGACGTGACCGAGGAACTGATGGCCTGCACGTGCCCGCATCACGTCCACCGCAACGCCTTTTGCAAACATATGGCCGCCGTCGAAAACGCGACGGATGACAGGATGCTCGACACATTCCCATCGGAGGACGAGCGTATCAGTGGCCCGTACACTGGCTACGACAAGTACGGCAACGTCGATCACACCTACTGGCAGTGTGAGGACTGTGGTGCGGAAGCCACCCGGAAGGGCGCACTCACCGACTGCTGCTAACCCACTCACTTCTTCTATTTATGTCACGCCAAACAACGCTGTCCGATGGTGTCCAGCGAACGCTGACCGAGTGTGCGGTTGATTCGACCGAACGCGACGACACACCGACGACTGAGCAGACCTACTTGTCCGAGCACGACAGCATGTCGCGAGTTGTAACCACGGCGTATCCTGGTGGGCTGAGCGAATTTAAAGACGTGTTCTGTTTTCAATCAGTTTAATGTCTCGGTGAGTGTCTATTACTCGGTATAATTTCTGCTTGCACATTTCCTATCTGAGTAAATGCCGTCCATATCCAAAATTAGTTGCAAAATATTATAGAATATATTCCATTTTTTTCCTATACAAGTAATTCGAAAGACTAAAAATGGTAATTCATCAATACGGCGTACTCTGTGATGTCGGATTCGCTTCGCAATCAAATTCGGGGTCTCTATGAGACTTCTCCAGCACAGTATGGAATGCTTCAATCATATTCTGAAGAACTCGAAGCACTTCTCACTGGATGTTCGCATAATTACCCTACAGTCAAACAATTATTAGCATCACCTGACACGCCAGCTATTCCACCACAAGTTGTTGGAAATCTTCTTTCACTCTGTGACCAATTCGGGATTCTTGTGACCCACAGCGAGCGAAATACGAGCAATCGATATGATCTCACTCAGTTCAACCAGAACCGAATGCAGGAGTTAGTTCACCTGCTGAATCAAGAACCGCTCGACTGAACTCGTATCCATCATTCGCACTCGAAATAGGTTATCTGCGGCATCATCACCGAATCCATTTCACTGCATAGCTCGCCACCGATGACCCCCCTGGAACAAGCGCGAATGCATACTGTAATAATGCAAGCTCGTGAATTTCATTTCACAAGTCAATATTGTGACTAAAATCTTTCTACCGCCACCGCTGGTAGCCTCTGCCTCACCCATGACTGACCAACCCCGCACCAGCCGACGCACCGCCCTCAAACTGACTGGTAGTGCCCTCACAGCAACCGCTCTTGCTGGCTGTACTAGCAGTTTACCAGGCAGTGGCGAGAGCAAGCAAGAAGGCGGATCCAAAAACAAGCAGAAAGGCAAAGAAATCCGCTTAGGAGCCAAACAAAGCGGGTGGCAAGGCCGTGCGCCCAAATCCATCAAAGGCAAGAAAAACCCGACACTCACACTCCACCCCGGCCAGAAGTACACCCTCACGTGGGAGAACCTCGACGGCAAAGAGCACGAACTCTACATCGTCAACAAGAAGGACAAACCAGTCGTCAAGAGCGAGGATGCCGAGGAGAAAGGCAAGACCGTGAGTACGACCTTCACCGCCTCGAAAAAGATGACCCAATACTACTGTGAGTATCACCCGCAATCGATGCGCGGCGATATCAAACTCCAGCAAAAGTAGAACGTCGCTTATCCAGTAGCAACCCCGAAACTCCCGTTTTTGTACCGTTTGTGGCTACTTTCTACGACCCGACAACAGCGGAGATCGCGTTTGCGCTGGCTCGGAAGATCTACGAATATCATAGGAAGGAGTACTTCAGTGAAACCGTCCGGCACGAACTGATTCACGCGTGGCAGTACCACGAGTTCGGTGAGGCAGATCATGGAGCAACGTTCGCACGGTGGACGGACGCCCTCGACACAACCCAGCACTGTAAGCGGTTCACATCGCCGAACTAGTGGGTGATTTGCGAAGACTGTGGTGGACGACTCCCGCGCTACCAACGCTCGAAGGTCGCCAAACAGCCTGAGCAGTACAGTTGTGGCGATTGCGGTGGGTCGCTGCGGGTTGAGGAGGCCGCCGAATGAGTCCACAACGCTGTCCGACGTGCGGCCAAACGGTGTTGACAATGGAGGTTTGTGATCCGTCGCCAATTATGTGGTGAGTACTACGATATACTTTTGCTATGACTTGCTTCGAAAGAACTGGCGGACGTGAGACTACGCCGACTGATCACCAACTGACTAGACAATAACTTTTATTTAGTAGTAACGTGGCAATAAGGTCTCCGTCAGATCATAGGGGAACTTTACTTCGAAGTTAAGTGAGAGCCTCAAATTTGACTCTTACTTAATATCGTCCAGAAATGGGGAAAGTTGAGTATTATTTTATGGGATTCCTATCCCATATTGTAATCTCCACCTTTGAACCTAATCTCCATGTAATTCGAAACACCACTTAGTCTAATTTCTTTAATATCACCATAGACCTCGTATGAGTCTGAGCCCCCATCTAATACCTCTCCATCGATCCATCCGTATCCACCAACCACATCTGTGTCATCATTTCCTTCTGTCGTGTTCAATCCCCATGGTTCTCTATCGCCATAGAATAGAATTGTGTACCGTCCATCTCCCCTGACTTCCATCTGCCATCGGCGACGTTTGTCTGGATCGTTATCCCAGATGTTGACCCAGGTATCCTGGAAAGTGTGGTATCTCAAGAAACTACCGTTGTACTTGAACCGATCCTTACGGTTACCAGAAATAAACCCAGCCATCCACAATCGATCTTGAGCAGGGTTAAGAATAGGAATTCCCTGATCATAACCAATGTAGTCGTCGCCCTCGGTATAGGATCCAACTTTTGTGGCATCGCTTTTACTGCTCGCGATCACATCCATCCGGTAGTCATACTTTATACCATGATGGCCATCACCATGTTGGAATGTAACTTCTTTATCGTAGCTCTTAGCCTCGGCTGTGCTAGCAATTGCTGCAGTACCGAGTGCTGTTGCGCTTGCTTTCTTCAGAAAATTTCGTCTGCTATTGTTCATTTTGTCCACACTTAATCAGTAGTATACACTTGTTAAATACTTTCTCAAAACCATAATATTGTATTTATATTTACGCATAGATTGCATGGGTTTCTATCTTATCTATAAATATAAGTAATTTAAAATTCCACTATGAAAACGCCGAACTTTATCGTTTGAATACAATTCAATCACATTTTCAGGGGAAATGATGGGGCCAGTGACTATCGATCGAGAAAATCTACCTCAATTGTCTACTACACTATAATGTACAGCTAATAATCACCAACCTATATAATGGGAACGGTTAGTCGAAAACAGGGAGTGGTCATGGTAGCAAATTTCAGAACAACTACAAGTGTGGGATTTGCATCTGCTGAGGGCGTGATCTTCGGGTTGATAGATTAGATGGCAGTGGGAGTCGGCACACAGATCGACATCGTTTGATATCCGAAGTAGAACGTACGATGGCGGCGAGGTCGATTCAGAGTGCTGTCCTAGTCGTCGTAGCCAGTTCCTTACGCTGCACTATACTTTTGAGTTCAGAGATTAGGCGGTAAGCTTCGAGTGGCACTGCTCAATGGCGTCATCGACCGCCTGTCTCTGCCCAATAAACGTAAGATGGTCTCCCAGTTGGACTGTAAAATCGGGTGTTGGGATCTTTGACTTACCATTTCGGCTTACGAGCGCAATTAAGACGCCGTCAGGAAGATTTGGCCCGATATCACGAATTGTTTTCCCAGCGAAACTCTCGGCCGTAACCTCGATTTCTTGTATGTCGCCATTTCGTTCTATTTCGGACATCCAATCGGCGAGTGCCGGTCGCTCGACTGCATTATCCATCGCTTGCACAATCGAATCGTTCGCCGAGATGGCGCGTACTCCGAGCTCTTCGAATGCTTCGACATTCCCGGGCGTGTTCACGCGAGCAATCACCGTCTCAGTGTCAAATTTCGAGTTTGCGAGTTGGGCGACGAGTAAGTTTGCATCATCGTCCCCGGTTGCAGCAGCGATGATATTGGTATTCTTGGCACCTGCTGACAGCAGGACATCTGTGTCTGTGCCATTCCCATGATGAGCGGTGAATCCAGCAGTGCGTGCTTTTTCGATCTGCTCTTGATCCTCATCGATGAGAACAACGTTTTCTCCACGATCCTCCAATCGTTTGGCGAGGCCACGACCGACGCGACCTGCTCCAACTATGATAGTGCGCATTGGAATCACCTTGAGTGCTTGTGCAATGTGCCGAGCAAAACCAGCTTCGAAAACGACAGTTACGAGGATAACAAGAAACACCGTTCCGACCAAAACGGTGGCTGCGGTCGGATTTGACGGACGAAGTTCCAAGGCAAAGAGAGTGGCGACACTTGCTGGAATAATCCCGCGAGGACCGACGAAACTGATGAAGAGCTGTTCTTGGACGGTAAATCGCTTCCCATACGTGCACAGCAATACGAGCGCCGGTCGGATGAGACCCACGACCGCAACGACGACAATCACTCCACCGAGACCAAGTGAGACAAGTTCGTCGACCGAGAGGAGGGTTGCAAGCGAGATGAAGACGAATGAGAGGACGATCAGGGTGATATCGCCCTTGAATGTTTCAATCTCGCTTTCATACGGGAGATTCGCATTCCCGAGGAGCAGACCAGCCGTTGCGACAGCAGCGATGCCGGCTTCTTGAGAAATCGCATCTGCAATCCCATAACTTCCGATAGCTCCAATGAGAACTAATAGTCGGGCGTTTTGGACAGCATTCGATGCCGAGATATCGACGTGTTCGAGCAAATACCAGAGGATGCCTGCAACCACGCCACCCACGATGATACCGACGCCAAGTCGAGATACAAACGGCTGCAGGACATGAACCACCTGTGTTTCGCCCGCGATAATGAATTCAAACATCGCAACTGCCAGGATCGCGGCAGTCACGTCGTTAACAATACCCTCAGTTTCGAGTGCTGCTGCGACCCGATCACGTACCGGGACGATACTCAAAATTGGTGTAATGACCGTCGGTCCTGTTGCGATGAGCAACGACCCGACCAAAAATGCGAGCTCCCAAGAAACACCCAACGCCAAGTGTACAATGACGGCTGTTCCGATGAGCCCAATAATTGCTCCCAGTGTCACGAGTCGGAACGCTTCTCGTGGTGCTTGTCGAAGCTTTTCGAGTTTTAAGTGAAATGCACCTTCGAAGACGATAATTGCAACACTAAGCCCGACAATCGCTGGGAGTGACGAGCCAAATGCATCAGCCGTGATCAGACCAAGACCTTCTGGACCGACAGCGATCCCTGCAAGGATAAGAAACAAGACACTCGGAATTTCTAGCCGAGCAGCTAACACCTGGGAAGCAACACCCAATCCGAGGATGGTCACAACGAGGGGGAGTAACCCTGTTCCGGCACTCACTACTGAGACACCTGCTCATGAGTACTCATCCATCCATATATAATCTCTCGTATTGTCACCGCAGAATAATGGTTCGGTCAGCACAAATCCAAATCAATATTATATGATATATTTATTATATGACGATCTTCTACAGCCTAAATCCATAAGCGGAAGTGGACCCACCCCGGGACCCCCGAATCGATCTGTGTGCAATTTGTGGTGCGAATACAGCGACCATCTGGTACATTGTTTTCACTATCAAGAGAGAAGCTACCGGATTCAGGATGAACTGATGGAATAAATTCGAAACAGAAGCTGGTCACGCATCTCTGTATTTGCGGAGTACTGATGCCATAGCCTCATACGATTGCTTTTCCTCCCTTCATCGTCGAACAGGAGCGGCTGTTGCGTATAGGTGTCAGGATACTCCCGCCACGACGTTATCCACGATTGGTCATCAGTTACTCCCCAAACGGTGATACCTTCTACACCTGCCTCGAGACATGCTGAAACTGTCTGCTGATAGTATGCGGCTTGAGCTGTTTTCAGCTCGTTTGGTCGCTTGTCGTTGTGGTAAGCCACATCCAATTCGGTAACCCGAACATCAAGCCCAAGCTCCTGAAAGCGGTGAATCGACGCCTGTATCTGTTCCGGTGTAGGATGGACGCCAACACAATGCATCTGGATCCCAATGCCGTCGACAGGGATTCCGTGATCAAGAAGGTCCTTAAGGAGGTCGTAGACCCTGTCTTGTTTGGCTTCATTGTAGGGCAGTCCGTAATCATTGTAGTAGAGGTCAGCATCGGTGTGTTCTGACGCCCAGTAGAATGCATCGTCGATATAGTTTTCACCTAGATGTTCCAGCCAAAACGTCTCCCGTAACTCTCCTGTATCGTCGACAGCTTCATTTACTACGTCCCAAGTATCGATGCAATCGGCGTACCGCTCGGTTATTGTATGAATGTGTGAGCGCAATACGTCAGCTAGTTCTACTGCACGCCAGTCTTCCTTGACTAGCCAATTGGGATTTTCGATGTGCCAAACGAGTGCGTGACCGGTAATTGCCATCTCGTGACGTTCAGCAAAGTCAACCAGCTTGTCCACCCGTTTGAACGCAAATGTTTCACGTTCCGGGTGAACTACCTTCCATATCAGGTCGTTCTCTAATGCGAGTCGGTTAAATTCGTTCCCAAGAAGTTCTGTAAATCTGTCGTTCTCCAAATTCTCGAGTGATGCACATGCTCCGATTTCCAGCTCCGTTGATGCTGTGAGATCTCGAAGAGACATGGATAACTGGTAGTTGTTGCTGTATTAAATCATTATTCACAAAAGCTATTCTTCTGTCGTTATATTCCGGATGTCGGGTGAGGGAGCTGCCAGTTCTACAGTGGACTGGCAAAAACCGTTAACTGGGACCTCTCTCATTGTGGCACGTCTGGTCCGAGAAATTCACACTCTCAATTCAGCAAGAAGTTGATTTCCTACTTCATAAATGCTTAACCGGAAGTAACCAACTCCCTGGGACCCCCGAATCAATCCGTGTGCGGCTTGTGGTGCTCATATAACATCCTAATTGGCCGAACGAGAACGAAATCACAGATATAGTAGTACAAAGATTAAAATACCATAATTCAGTATTTTTCGGGATGGTGGATAAAAACGCTGTACGTGGGTCGTACGATGAACTAGCAGACATACACGCATCACAGCGAACCGATGACGATCAGGGAATGGAGATTCTTACACAATTTCTTGATTCGATCTCGGAGTCTGATTCCGTCCTCGATGCTGGTTGCGGTCAAGGTACCCCTGTCCTTTCCCAGATAAGCACCTCTACAAACGCAGTTGGGGTGGACTTTTCACGTGGACAATTGAAGTTGGCAGTGGATAACGCACCTGACGCGTTCCTCGCACAGGGAGATATGACGACTCTCCCGTTTGCTACTTCCACGTTCGATGCTATTGTCGCCTACTGGTCGTTGATTCACGTACCGATGGATGATCACCAAACGGTCATCGATGAATTTTCACGCGTCTTGCAGCCTGGTGGTCGGGTACTACTGTGTGAAGGAACGAACGAGTGGATCGGTGAGAACCCTGATTGGCTCGATAGTGGCATCAAGATGGAGTGGAACATCGCTGGAGCAGAGACTACACGAGCGCAACTGCTGAACACTGGTTTTACTATCGACAACGAGTGGGGGGCTCTCTCGTCATTAGAAGCGGATCGAAAAAACGAAACAGACGACGGCTCTCCATGGACGTTCTTTTCTGCACGACTTACCACCTGAGTTGGGTTGCTAAACAGCGTGTGCCACCTAATTTCTGAAAATATTAGTCTATTGTTTGCCACACCACGTCTATAATCGATAGGAGACTAATAACTGAGACACTTAGCGCGATTTCGGGCAAAGATTTTTATTGGCTATCTACAATATCCTATTTATAATGAACTAGGGCCCTAGATCGAGTTCTTTTGATTTCGCGTACCGGACGCGATTGAAGAACTTCGATCGGCCTGCCACCAGTGGTCGGTCTGACACTGCAACCGGATTCGCGATTGGTTGTAGGCTCTGTCGGAGCGTCGTGCTGACTGGCATTTGGTTCGCGCGCTGCGTCTAGCTGTGCGTGAACCACACTTTGTGCGTTCACTCACTAGTAGCGCAGCGCGTGGGCTGTCTCGTTTTGAAACCATCAGCAGTCGCCGAAACCCACGCAAATGCCAGCAACACATCGAATTCGATTAGAGCCTGCCCAGCAGCAGCTCTCACAGAATAGGATACCGACCATTCGAACTCTCGTCCCGCACTTGACAGCGCAAAAGGAGCTTTTCTGATAATGCGCACGCCATACCACCTTACTCTCGAATCGCGGGTCTCTAACGGAGCAGACAACTATCATTTCCAGACAGCAGACGGGGTTTGTTCGAAGCAGTCGTTTCGCACAGCTGAACTCCAATTACTGGAATCGCTCTGGAACACCGATCTCGGCGACCTCCTCTGTCCAGAAGCAAACTACGGTGTCGTGGGGACCGTCCTCTCTGATATCGCCAACTCTGTTCACATGACAGAGGCAAGTGCACGTGCTGTTCAACTCTGCGAAGCCAATATTCGGGAAAACAATGCCGATGCCACTGTCTCACTTCTTGCGGATCTTACTAGGTTGGAACGCCGATTCGATACAGTCGCGTATGCTCCAAAGCCGTATACCGCACTACCAATGGGACAACAACGAATTACCGATGCGCTTTCGATTCTCCGCCCGGGCGGATCTCTCTACCTCATTGCAGCAAAGCACACTGGCCTCTCGCGATATGAATCCTGCCTTCGAAATCTTAGTGCGGATGTCGAACATGTAGTGACGGTCGATGAGTATCGACTGCTCAAAGCACAGTGTCCACAAACAGTTGACCCTTCCACTGACATCTCTCGGCGCAGAATCCATGCGACAGTCAACGGGTATGACCTCTCGCTAGTCACACTTCCCGGGATGTTCTCTGCTTCTGGATTAGATACCGGTACTCGCCTCCTTATGAACTCAACCACGGTTAAAGACGGTGAACGTGTCTTAGATCTCTGTTGTGGCTACGGAGCACTTGGAGTGTACGCTGCTCAGTTTGCTGACTGTGAAGTTTGGCTGAGCGATGATAATAAAGTCGCTACGAACTGTGCAGAAGATAGTCTTCGAGCATCAGGTCTCAATGGGACTGTTGTTACTGCGAACTGTGTTGATGGGGTTGCTGGGTGGACATTCGACCGGATTCTCTGTAATCCACCAACCCATGCAGGGGAGGGTGTACTCGATGAACTATTTAGCGGTGCACATAGTGTGCTTGCTTCAGATGGAACACTTAGCATAGTGCACCATCGAAGTCTCGATCTTCACACGAATCTCACTCATTACAACAGTGTTGAAAGACACTGTATTGGAGAAGAACATGTTGTTCTCGATGTGAAACCCTAGTAGGAACTCGGAGCATATTTCACCTTATTTCGTTGCATTGTTCCGCGAATATGAACACCACCGGGAACTCTCGAAATTGGCTACTACCACCTAAAATCATAACCAGTAGTAGACTTCCCTCGGATATCCTCGTGTCAATTACTGCGAATTTCGTGATACACGTATAGCGTGCTAACTGTCGTTGACTTCGAGGATTGAATTCGGCTGCTCCGAACAATTCTGGGGAAAGTAGTCTGTGTTCTGGGATTTCGACCCGTTTTAAGATGCGTGATTGGTTCTATAACCGAAGTAGAACGTGCGACGGCAGCGAGGTCGATTTCTTGAATTCGTCCGATTTAGCGGATTCACTTCCTGTGGGCAGTATAAGCGGCAGTGGAATTGAGCGGGTTATCGTCCTCGAGAAAGTGTAGAATTTCTGCTCTCTTGCGACGAGCTTGCGCTGACGTTAGTATTCTATACTAACACTGAGTAACTCCATCTTCACCTACTCTTTTGGGTCTGTCTATTCGATGCAAAATTAGAGTACCTGTGAGTAGCTCATCCTCACTCAAACGCCACTCATAGCCCGAAACGACCTGAATCCAATGAGGCCACCACTCCTTTCCATCGACTAGAACACAGTCTTTCACTCGATTTCCACGGTATCAAGCGTAGTCAGATACTCGGGAAGCCGCCGTGCAGCTGGCGTTGTCGTCAGTGCAACCATCCCCAACTCCTTTCGATAGGTAATGAGGTTGCTTGCGTCGAGCCGGGGAAGATGCTTATGAACGAGGACGGTTTGTGCTCGCCGGAATTCCCGACCGGACACTTCGGGAGGGACTCGACCCTCTTCGTCTCCCATGACCACGAGTGTGAGAGACGTTAGTGCACATGCATCGTCAGCATCGACTACTCCCGAGAGAATGGTCCGCCGCTGCGGATGTCCAAGCGCACCAAAAAGCCGATTTTGGACTGACTTCGAATCCTCGCGTGCATGCACAAGCAGATTCGTCAGCCGTGGGTCTGGACGATACTGTATTTGAGACGTTTCATCTTCGTGGTCAAGAACACCAACATCAAGGAGCTTTGGCAAGAGCAGATGACGTAACTGAATGCTCACATCCTCCCGGTTGTACGGCAATTCCGAAACGAGTACTTCGACTACTGTCGACTGTTCAAGCGTTGATTCACTTGATCGGTCAAATGCTCGCAAGACAGCTCGTACTCGTGGATCTGCAAGGAGTGTACATAGTGATTCGACAGGGAAGGACGTTACTGGACAAGTGCCAGTCGGTGGTTTCGTTGGTGGTGCACCGTCGTCTGGGCCGTTGGAGTGGCGATGGGTATCTGACATGCATTCCTCCAGTCTCCGTGTGACAAGGACAGCCGTGCAACCGCGTGGAGCTGTGCACGCGGACATGCGTCACGTTTTAACCGGATCACATGTTGTCCGTTCCCTCTGTAGGAATTGAACGCAGTGGTGTGTCCCGTACCATAACAGAGGTGTAGAATCAGTATATAACCTATGGGTACTATTTGAGAGCTGTTTTAGCAAGCAATTCCTCGCTCGTGAAAGATACCGAATCGCTTGATTTCGTTGGTTTTAGCCCGAACCGTACAGGAATACGATAACGAAAGTACCCAAAGGAGCTATGTATAGAGGGATAGTGAGAGCGATAGAGTACTCGAGGTGAATGCTCGACTACTACACGACCCGTATTGGTATTCAACCTCTTGTCCTCTGGAGAACCTAATGTCACACGCGCCTGATTCACCATCCGTTTCCACGCCACCCTCACAGTCGTCTGCGAATCCACCGCTCAGTCTCACAATCACAGAGGCAATCATCGCTCACACAGATACACCACGCGAGGAATTGCCTCCTCTGTATACTGTAATCGACCCTGATTCCCTCGAAAACCTGTTTGCAAACACGATGAATGGAGCATCGCGAACCACCGGCAACGTGGTGTTTCAGTACGCCGGGTGCACTGTGACGGTCCGTGCGGATCGCACAGTAGTGGTTGAATCGTCACCCGACAATTAAGACACCGTCCCATTCGTTCGGTGTCGTGCCTAACTCAGTCAGACATCTCGTTTCAGGATACGGCCAGTCGATATTTCCGATTAGCACTCGTCACCAGCCACCACATGTCTCGCGTGTATCGACTCATACTACCCGCTGAGGAGGTCAATCTCGTGTACCCTCAGCTCCAAGAGTCGGACGCGTTTCTCGAATTTGCCACCCTTGGGACTCCCAATACCGGCTTACTCCCGCAATTCTGGGCGTATGGTACTGATCGCGACCAACTTGCCGAGCAGCTCAGCACGACTCCAGCACTCCGATCGATCTCCAAACAGGTCGCGTGTACCGATCGCGTGCGCTATGACGTGAAGTGGAACAATAGTGCAGGGGCAATCGTTGATCTTGAATGTCTCAGAACCCTCCTTCGTGACCTCGAAGCCACCGTTCTGTTTGGCCGGATCACCCCTGCTGAATGGGTTATTGTCTGCCAGTTTCCAACCCAGGAAGCTGTGATCCACTGCTACAATAAGTGTGAGTATCCCGACTCTCAACTCTCCCAATATACTAATCTTGATCTCAAAGAGCATTATCCTGAGAACCAGTAGTGAGAAACCCTGGTTTAATTCATTTCAACGACTATTTTCCAACTCATGACATTTTTGAATATGAGTATTCACTGTCTCAGAACCTCGTGAGAGCTTTATCGTTCGTGCTCTGCAGCGAATGCCACAACTGCCCCAAGACGATGCCCATCACGATAGCGAACGGTTTCACTTCGCGAATCGAATTCAATTACCCCGTGATCAGCGAGTTTGGGAAGATGCCGATGGACGAGTCCTACTCGGGCCCGCTCTGGTGCATTCACGACACTGGTCTCGGCATGCACGCATTCCACTAGCTCGTCGACCGAAGCAACATCCTGGCCGGACTCGCGCAAATAATAGATTACCTGCCGTCGCATCGGGTTCGCAAGAAGTTCAAATGCCGTTCCGAGTGCAAGGGTCGGTGCATGATAGTTATCGGAGTTAGGCATTCTTTTGTTCGTCTCATTGACGCTTCGGTAAGTGTTTTGTCTTTCAATGCTCCTCGTTTTCCCTACTAGATGTTCTAATAGCGACCCACTTCAAGATTGTCTAATGTTATCATGGAGCAATGAGTTTGAGAAAATGGATCGCTTGTTGCTGACGTAATGAGCAGATTAGGTTTCGTCCACCTTGGAAGTCCCTTCGTCGCCATCTCGTACGTGGATATAAATTCCTTCATCGCCCCAAATTGTCACATCATAGTCTTCAACCGTAAATGCAACCGTGATCGTCGCGTTCGCATCTGCTTGAAATAATGAGTTGAGTGCATCGGGGTCAATGTGGTCATAGAGGGTGAACTCGGCGTCAATGAGTGGTGTTTCGTGCGTTTCTTCCAGCGCACTCAAAACAGCCTGACTCAGTGAGCGGTCTTCATGTGGATAATACAGCTCTGTTTCGTCTGTTTCTCCCATGGTCTCTTCCTCGCACCTCCCTTGAGGTTGATGGGTATAACTCCTCTGGCCCTTCGTTTGAAATTACTCGAAGACGAGTACTGTTTGCTCAAGAGCCCCGGATTAGAGTCACAATCAATCGAGTGGGTCGCTCCGTTTGGAATCATCAATGCTGGTATTGAGAGTTGTGCATGAATATGCAGGCAGAATTACTTTACATTCACTCATCTCAATTGAGAGCAAACTCGTTCAGCACCACCGATAAGTGAGATGGATGTTGGCGTGCAGTTCGAAATTCACGAGAAAGTTCGTATAATGACGTTTCGACGTATTCCTGATGGTGGATCACGAAACAGCGACTCAGAAAGCTCACTCAGCGTTGTAGTCGTCAATGCAATTGCCGAACACGATGGACGGGCAATCCAAGAGAGCGAGCCGCTATTCGAATACATCAATCCTGATGCCCTTGATGCCTTGTTCGCTCCCACATGGAGAGGAACTCCACGACAAGGGTCGGTGAGCTTTCGATACGACTCCTACTGGGTGACAGTCAACAGTGACCGAAACGTCACTGTCAAACCGCTCGATGAGCTCGAAGAGTGAAAATATTCTACTGCTGTTTGCACTAGCCGAGTGGGTCGGTGGCGGAGGGAGAAAGTGAGACAGCGGTGAACAGACAGCGCCTTAAAGCAGTCATCAGTTCACAGAGCCCTCTCACGTGCTAGAAACATAGGTTACATGCTCACTCCGATGCTCAGGTCGTGCCTGCCGATCGTCGACGTTATCTATCGCTCAGAAACGGTGATCGTCCGGTCGGGATGGATGGTTACCCACTTGTCTGCGTACTCAAAGCTTACTTCTGGCGAGCCATGCTGATACAGATCCTCGAGTGCATCAGGGTCGATAGCTTCATAGAGCAGTGTCGAGGGTTTCGTGCCGTTAGCTTCGGTCACAGCCGTGAGAACAGCAGCAGTGATCGACTCGGTGTCTGTTGGTGACGCGTGGAGGGATGGCTCTGGGTGTGAAGGTGACGTGTTTGGCATATCCTCTGTGAGTGGATGCCAGGAATATAATTTTTAGGTGGCTCGTGTTACCGTGGACCATGATCTGCATGGATGATTTGCCATCTCAGTATGCCTGTGGTAAGCCACTATCTGTCGCTCTGGGTCATTTTGTTAGGGGAGAATCAGATGTACCAAAATCACAAACCGTCGGAATCTGGCTGATTCCCATACTCAGCGGGTTCAGACACCGTGATCCACCCATCACTGGCCACCTCAACGTGATACTGATTATATCGGAAGGAAACACTCCCCTCGCTATCACGAGTATGCCCGGCGACCTTCGGCCCGAAGAAGCCGTCTTCGATCGCAGCAATATCCACGCACTCGTATAACGGGGGATCCTTGAGATCCACTGGCGCAACATCTGCGGCATCCGCAATCGCGAAGATGATTTCGGTGGTGAGATCGCGGTGACTCTCCCGTTCGTAGCGAGCCTGTGTTACAAACGTCATGTCGGGATCATCGGGTTCGTTTCCGTCCTGTGCAAGTTTGGTGCCATCATCAGTGTGGTCATTACTTGAGGTCACCTGTCGTCCTCCGTGTGAACGTGTCCTATCGTACTGTCGAGCCCGAGGCAGTGATACCTCTTTGGGCAGCCATGGGTTACCGAGAGTCCTCGTGGTCGTACTCGCTGCGAGCATGCGTTTCTTGCCGATTGTCGAGACTGCCACCGGCACCCTCCAACGCCGTTAACACCTGGATCGCATGTGGACCGGGGGTAATCGTCTCAGTCTCGTCATCATACTCGATCACGTCCAGATCGACGAGTTTCGGAACGTGGGAGTGATAGAGTGACGTATATATCTCGTGGCGCGTGAGCGTCGCGATGTTCGCCTCTACGGTGTCGGTCTCCCATGCTGCAAGTTTGGTCGCAAGGTCATCAAGCGACCATTCAGTCTCTTCGGCGAGAGTGTAGACGAGATAGCGTCGTCGTGGATGTGCAATCGCCTCGAAGACGGGTTGTAACTCGAGGATGGTCTCCGAAACATCGATGTCGAGATCGCGCTCGGCGACGCTCTCTTCGTCGGTCCGGCCAGGGTCTCTCTCCCATTCGTCGGGAGGTAACTCGTCTCCCGCCATAGCCGGCCTAGAGGCGTGAAACCTATTAAAAACTCGGTGTAGAGTGTATTTCTCGACCATATTGGACAGATACGTACTTCGTCGCCGTATCATACTATCTATGGGTACTGGTATGTTCCAAACGCGACCATTTGGAGTCACCTAGTAATGACCAGCGGTGCTGTCCTTCTGTCGGTAGCAGAAGTACCCATGTCTGCTTAGTGCACCAACCAGCAGTGAATGTTCAATATAGAATGTTCGTCGACTGAGGGTGGTTAGACTGATGTCGAGGTGGTGTTCCAGAGCCCGTAGCCGCGTTGTTTGGCCTGCTGCTGTTTGCGCATGAACTTTTGGCGTTTGCTAAACTGGCCGTCTAGAATACGAGCATAGCCGATACGGACCAAATCAGTATTGAACATGAAATTCCCGATGTAGACGTACGCTTGCATGCGACCGTTATCTGTTGCATTCACCTGTGGATCAGAGACAACTGTCACGACTTGGTGATCCATTTGGGACTTCGTATAGCGGACTGCCTTCTTGTGGATTGGACTGCTCTCAGGGACGCTCACACCGATCAAATCGATGGTCCGATTCTTCCCATCGTATTTGATCGTGAGCGTCGTCGGATCGATGACTTTGGTCACACGCGCTTGGAAGCGCTCGCTATCCTCTGGTGTATCAATATTCGCGGTCGTTGGTTGCCGTAGAAACGTCGTCTGCGTTCGTGGCTGTGTCTGGGTTTCCGTGATTGTCGTGGTCGCTGTTGTTGGATCAGCTGGTGCTGTGGTCGAGCTAACGATTGAGGTCGTCTGTGTTTCTATTCCCGTCGTCGTTGTTGCGGCGTCGCTACTACCACCGAATCCAAGCCCACCGAGACAGCCTGCGAGAACGATAATCAGGACAAGTCCGAAAAGAGGGAGAGATCGCTGCATACTGGAGATGATTGCTCTGTTTAGTTCAACATTGGGGGTGCCGAATGATGACCGACGGCGAACGGAAACAGATCAAGTTGCCTTGCCCGAATACTCGTTGCCGAGCGAATAACCGCTCCTCGTGACCACTGGACAGCCGGCCGGCAGAAACCAGACGGGGTGCCCACCCAGCTGCAACACAGCAGTTTTCATCTGCTTTTCCACCGGCTAGACAGTCAGTTGGTGTTCTTCTAACCGTCCTCCTGGTAACACACCGGATTTCCTTTGCTTTGAATCGGATAGACAGTCAACCCTGCTCCTGACAATCCCGCTAGTGAGACACCAGAGTTCCGCTGTAAACAGCACCCGCTCGACAGTCCTCCCGTCACTAAACCTAACACTCTCCTGCTGGTACGCAGAGGACAGTCCACCGGCCTCTAACCGGCTCATTTCTCCTGTGCTGTTCATCCTGGACAGTCCCTACAGCGGGACACCGCCGATGTCCGGGCTGTGCTGGTCGCCAAATCTGACAGTCCATCTGAAGTGATCGGCGGACACGGTGATCTGTCGTTGGTGGATAGTCCTCTGTGCTAATCTTCTCCCGTTGGCGTGGGTCGCTTCATTGAAACTGCGGTGTCCCGCAGGAGACGGCACCCCACTGATGTGCTTAGGGTGGCACCCAAGTGATACAGGCACACCGGCACCTCAGTCGGTGCGTGCTCTTGTTAGCACCCGGATCTGCGTGAAGACTGTGGGCACCCAATCAGTATCCACTGGCACCCCTCTAACGTCGCTCATCGGATTTTGTCGTCCTGTCCAGGTATGGTGGACTGTCAAACCTCGTCGCTCTTACTGACTGTCCTGTGCTGTCTCATAGCCTTGGTGTCTCGTACGTCATCACTCAGTGTTGAGGGTGGATCGCTCCTCGAGGTTCTCTCGCTCTGGTGGCTGTCGTCCTCTCGCAACGCTGCACGTCCTTCCCGTCGGTACTGCCGGCTAGCTTCTCGTCGTCCTGGTCATTCCGTGTTTTCAGCCACCTTTCTCGCTCCCCCTTCACTGTCTGTAGCTGTCTCGCTCTCATTGACTATCCACTGTTCTCTGGGTAGCTGTCTCTGCACCTTCGGTACGCTAGATCGGTCACTATTTCGGCCTTCTATTTGCACTTCCGGACTGTCCCATCTCGCGTTATTCTGTGTTCTGTGGCTACTGTTTTTGCATGATGGGACTGTCCCCCTAGTCTTGCACTGGCCTCTCTCGTTGTCTCGCCTTGGTGGACTGTCTTCCAGCCCTCACACCAGTTGTGCAGAAATCTCGCTTTCGGGGGGACTGTCCCCCACACCATGTTTCATTTGTTCTCCGCTTCCATTTCGGGCGGGCACTTTCATCTATATCTCAGAAATTTGACTGTCGCCATATTCGTGGAATTAGTGACTGTCGGCCCTGTTGCTTCGCCCCATTGTGTCACAGTCTTTAATACAGTCATGGGTGCCCTCTCTATCAGTCTCACGCAGTGGGGGTGCCCTCCTCGCTATGCTCATCTGGGGTGCCCATGTCTCGTCGCTGAGTTCATTCTCAGTCTCTCTTCAGTTGTGGGTTTCGTTGGTCGCTCTTCGTTTGTTTTCTAGTGTGTTTTTGCAGGGATATTGCCATGGTTTTCGTTCTCTTTTTTCTTACACGTTGTTTCTCTCGGTGGTTGTTCTGTCTGCTGTTGTTTGGGGTGTGTTTCAGCTATATGTGTCGGGGTGTTCTGAAAAGGCCTTATTACAGGCATAGAAACTAAGGCCTTGGAGTGAATAAAGCCTATAGAAACACAGTATGGAAAGTGATATTTCTAGCCAAGAACAGGCATCCTTTGAGGCCATTGATGACCAGATGAGTGAGGATCGTGCCGCACTCCTAGCCGCCGTGGCACGGGCCACAGAAGATGATGGTGACGGCATCCCCACCGGCCAGTTACGGGAAGCAGTCGGCATCCCATCGGGCAGCATGCCCTATCATATGGGTGCACTCACGGAGTGGGAGCTGATCGAAGTTGTCGGAAATGAGAAAGAGGGTGGTGGGTCGCCATCGAAGGTATTTGCCTTGACTGAACGTGGGGAGAAATTCCTCAACCAATCCACTATCAGACAATTTCTCTCTGTCGAAGACGTGCATCATCTTGAGGAGCGCGTTGCGGAGTTAGAGACGGAACTGGAATCGATTCGAGATGAGCAACGGCGGATGCGTGAAGCCTATAATCAGATGGCCGATCTCGTTGAAGATCTCCGTGATACCTCTCGTAACGCATAGGGTCGCGGCTCAGTTGAACCAAATTTTGACTCGCGCTAGATCCGCTGAACGAGAGGAATAGATAGCCCGCTTGGGAATCAAACCAACAGGGATTTTGTTAGTCATCCGTGGAGACAAACCCAGTCGTATTCTGATCCGGTCGTGGTAGGAACGCAATCCCACGCGCAAGTACGTAGAGTATCGCAGTTAGAATCCCTGCTCGGGTTGAAGCGAGAACGATGGTTTCGATAGCTGAATTCAATGTGCTGTCTGCCTGGAGCATCGTCGAAAGTCCAGCGACTGTAAACCACAGAATCACCGGGATCGAGAGGGTAACTGCCTCACGAACAAATTCGGCAGTGCCAGGGGAAAGCTGCGTTTCTGTGTTAGGGAGAGTGCGAGCAAGAGAGATGCTTCGGACCAAAACGTATAGAATCGCGATCGCTGTCCCGGCAAGCACAAATCCACTTCTAATAAAATCGCCAGTCGATTCGAGAATCCCTACCTCACTAATTGTGTTCATCACCGCGCCAACGGTGTACGTGACAAACAGAATTACACCAATACCGAGACTTTCTTTCAATAACGTTCGAGCGCTAATTGGATACATAGATGTATAATTCTCTTCAAGGGATAAGTATATTTGCTAAACTAACTCGAGAACATTAGAATCGCGGAAGTACTGAACCATCACTCCTATCTAGCGCTGATTCTTTAGCTGTATCACTACCCTGTGAATCAGATGGTTGAGTTGAGGCCGATGTCTCGTCTTCGCCTGCTTTCGTGTCTCTGGGCAGAATATCCGTGAGAGGTGTCTGGTTTCCATCCACGTAGAGTTGAAGATCCATCGGCGTTGTTGTCTCTAGTGGGACCACAATCACGTCCCACTCTACATCACACAAGTCACCATTCATCTCGTATTCCGGAATGATCGGTGGTTTCACGTTTCGATCACCACCTGTCGGGTAGTCATTCGCGTCGGTGAAGATATCCGCCGCGGAATCAAACCGGGCGTGAACCGTCCCATCCCCGTCTCGAAGGACGTACTTCCCTGTTTGTTCATCGTGAATCCACACGTTCTCACGGCCTCCAGGCCGGGTAATCGTCTTGCCCTCGATACTGAGTGTATTCGTTCCCGTGTAGAAGCGTCGTTCGCCCTCGACGCCGTGATTGCTCCGACAACAGAACGGCTCGTGTGCGACCGTATTGTATACCTGTTCAGCCACATCTTCCCGAGCAAAGAAGAGGCATCGATGCCCATCATTGTGTGCCTGGGCGAGATTCTTCACCGTCTGCGATGGCTGCGTACTACCGGTCGTGTGCTCGCTTTCGATTTATGCGGTTTAGCCCCGACAGGTTGGTAGACTCAAGAGCGAATAAAAATGCAGAAAATTCGGATGTAGTTGACGTAGACATAACACGCCAGTGAAATCCACGGCGAATTTGTTTCCTCCTGGATTACAGCGGAGAAACAGCCACTACGCTGGCGATACGGGTTTCGTGCTTCCCCGTGGGCGGCGACCCGCCTGATTCTACTCCTGTTTATGGATTTCATGAGTAGTGATTCTCGGATCAATTAGCTGCTCACAGCTCAACGGCGCTCATCGACGCAATAATATTGGCTTCGGTAGGAGCAGCGAGATACGGTTCAATCGCGTCATAGCTTGACCAGCCACCGAGCGCCATCACAATCCGCGGTGACACGTTCTCTTCAACAAGTAGGTGGTTCGCCCAACAGCGGCGCAAATCGTGGGTAGACACCCGCCGATAATCGTCGTTGCCCGTTTCATCGGCAGCACGGTCGGCAGCATTCTCAACCCAATACTGAACGGTACGTTTCGACCGTCCAATCAGGGGGTCACCGTCCCGAAGACCGGTCTCCCGAACGTACCGATTGATCGTCGCCTCAACCTCGACCGGCAACCATGTCTCACGTTGCTTCCCACCGTCGTAGCTCCCGGTCGTATCCTTGCCGTTCGTCACCTCTAGTTCGTAGTGGCGTCCATCGTCCATCCGCGAAATGTCCGAGGGGGTAACGCCGAGAACTTCGGTCACGCGAAGGCCGCCGTCGCCCATCAAACGAATGGCGATCTCGTGTTCGAACGAATCAGCGGCGCGCGGGATTGCGCGGTACTCCTCTCGACTGAGCCAGACATTGTAGGTGCCGTCTTTGTTCCGTTCCGTCCTCATTGCGTGTTAGTCATGAGTTTCGTGCAATATAGAGGTTGGGGACGGCGCTATCGAAATAGTAAATCGCGTGGTTTCGGGCGTTTCACGGGTTGGAGGTGGTTTGGTTTGCACGTTTGTGGATAAACACGAAATGAAGTCTTCTACGAGATCCGATTGGCTCCTCACAGGAATCAGAGTTAGTAGATCATACTAACCAATGAGCATCAGATAGTGGCGGAATATCCGGAAGGAGAGGCATTGGGTAGCCCAGAAGACACCATCGGTTCCCAAGAGTTCGGTAGGGGGGTAATCCCATTGCTAGCCATGATTTTAGACGACAGTGTACACGGAATAACTTAATTGAGGTCTGTTCGTCTCACTACCGGTTGTCATCGTAATAGCACGTGTAGGATTTGACACAACACTTATCTCCGTGTACTGTGTATGTGTATGTGTATGAGTACAAAGAACATTAGTCTCACAGAAGAGGCCTACGAAAAACTCAAATCTCGAAAACGGGAGGGAGAAAGCTTCACTGACGTGATTCTCCGCGAGTTCGGTAACGAAAAGGACGTATGGAAAGGCTTTGGCAAGCTCGAAGGGACGGGACTCCGAGAAGCCTACGAAGAACAGCGCGAAGAATTTGACAAGGATTTCAAAGAGAGACAGGATGAACTGTTTGGACAGTAGCTTTCTCATCGACTATCTTGAGGGAGATGACGGTGCACAAGCGTGGTTGGACGACCATGAAGACACGATGCTGGCAACCACAACAGTCGCATTGTATGAGACGTATCGGGGTGTCTTGTGGTCGCACTCTTCAATGACGATGGATGACGTGTTCGACACGTTTGATTGGGCGACTGTGTTGGATTTCGATGAAACTGCGGCCCGTGAATCAGCACAAATTCAGCGAGAGTTGCGCGAGAGCGGGACGCCTGTTGGTACACCCGATGTAATGATTGGTGCCATTGTTCGGTCTATCGGTGGCACTGTTGTCACCCGTGATTCGGATTTTGACTACATCCGAGGTGTCGATGTTGAGAACTACTGAATCCACTGCTCATTTCGGATTTTTACGACAGTGAACTCAGGCTGACTTAGTTGAGATCCGTTCGTATCACTATCCCATGTTGCACTAAGCAGGTGTGGACACACCTGATCACGAGTGTCGTGCAACAGGTGAGAAATGCTATTGCTAACAGTGAACCACCTGTAGATCGCTCGGATCGAATATTATAAGACTAGATCTGCCGGTGAGTCAGTATACGCGGGTTTTACTGTAGTCCTGACCGAAAGACCGTAAGAACGACTATCGACCAAAGGATGAGCCCGACCCCATAGAAAATGAGAACCGCACGAGTGTTGAAGTCCCCCATCGACGGCTGTAACTGCATACCTTCAGTCACCCCACTGAGCCCCGCTCCTTCTGCTTCCCCAACCGCAGATGCACTTACTGGACCACTCGCTGCACCACCAGGGACTACCAACAGAATCCCAGCCCCCATAGCAATCAGCATATAGAGGCCAGAATGGGCTATAAGATAGAGACAGCCAGCGTGAGCGCTCCTGCAATACCTGTATAGAAAATCGTTGCCCGAGCGAGACCATGAGTATCCATTATCCTGAATTTTCTTCCGAGAATAACTTAGACGGTGCCACTTTCAGAAACGAGAGCCCGTCTATTGGGTTTCGGATCAAATCCTGGGAATAGTTGGGCAATTCATCGTCTGGAGAGTCGCACCTCAACCGACTCCGATGGCAAAGCATTCGCGCTCGCGGTCAGCTCAAGCGGCCTGTCGGTCAGCGATTTGACCGCGAACTTGCGGGCGAGTGTTGCCACAACTAGCTGAGCCTCCATCCGAGCGAATCGCATCCCGATACAGTGACGCGGCCGCCTCCAAAGGGATAGTAAGCATACTCAGGTCGATCTACCGATCTATCGCTCTCATCCGCCCAGCGTTCAGGACGAAACTCAAATGGATCGTTGTACCATCGCTTGTCGTGGTGGACAATCCACTGTGGCATCGAAACAACTGATCCTTTTGGAATCGTGTAGTCACCGATCTCAACATCTTCAATTGGCTCCCGAAATATCGTCCAGACTGGGGGATAAAGACGCATCGCTTCCTCGACGACCCATTTGGTATATTCGAGTTTCGGGAGATCCGCAGCGGTCGGTAGATCGTTGCCGAGTACGTCGTCAAGTTCGTCGTGGAGCTGTGTCTGCACGGTAGGATGGTGGCCAAGCAGAAACCAGGTATAGGTGAGCGCGAGTGCTGTCGTCTCATGACCTGCAAACAAAAACGTCGCCATATTGTCCCGCAAGGTCGTATCGTCCATCCCACCTGCATCGCTAGCGGCGACGAGGGTTGAGAGGAGATCCTCACCCATCTCATCGCTCGCCCGACGCTGTGTGACGAGTTCTTCGATGAATCTCTGGAGATCATCTAGCGAACGTTTATACCGTCGGTTCACTGGCGTTGGAAGCCATTCAGGAAGATAGGCACCGAGCCGGGTGGTATCGAAGCGCTTCCGTACCATCATAGCCGCTGTCTGAACTGGCGATCCACGCTCACGAATGTCAACACCGAACAGCGCTCGGGCGAGAATCGTGAGGGTAAGTTTGGTCATCGCATCGTGAATCTCTATTGGCTCGTTCTCGTCCCAGTCTTCCATCGTGGCAACAGCATGCGACACCATGGTTGGAGCATAACTCTCGATACGCTTGCGGTAGAAGGTCGGCTGTGCGGTAGTTCGCTGCTCGCGCCAGTCATCACCCTCCGCGAGCAACATCCCCTTGCCGAAGGCCGATCCAACTTGCTGCTGTTGGAAGTCTCCTTTGACGAAACGCGGCGCATCGGTCACGAGTACCTGTTCGATGTATTCGGGATGGGTAAGCAAGTATGCCTCATTACTCGTGATCCGAAATTGAGTGATATCACCGTTGTACTCGGTAGTCAGATACTCGTAGAACCCAAATGGATCGCGCATAAGATCGAACAGACTTCCAACTACGGGAAACCCCTCTGGTCCAGGTGGCTCACAGTCGGTGTTCGTGGAACGGGGTGCTACGTCCGATGCAGCCGTCAGGTTGGTCTCTGCCTCGTCGGTCGTCGAGTCGTTTTCGGTCGCCATAGTTGACATCGAGTTTAGCGGGCTTTCCTCGTTTGGTCGCACCCACTAGTGTCTTTATAACTACACTCACAATCATCAGATGTTCTGTCTTGTGCTCCAATATGCGCCAGTAACACAGCTCACGGGGAAAATGCATCTCACTTATATTTTATTCACTCAACAGGGATGGTAAGCTACTAACTCACAACGATTAAGCATGCAACTACTAGCGAAGGTAAACTCATTTTATTCTATTAATAGATCAAGTGAATCATCCAAATACTCTTTCAACGAGCCGTGCTTCCGCTTTCCTAAGATGATTGGAGGCAGTACTCGGTGCACAGCCGAGTTCCGCAGCCACGTCCGCGACACTCCCCGACCGAGGGACTTCGTAGTATCCAACCTGACGCGCCACAGCGAGTGCCTCGCGCTGACGTGCGGTGAGGTCGATGTCGAACGTCCCAGGACGGGCATCGTACTCGCCGACTTTTCGGACCTCTGCCGTAATTCCCTCAGGAAGCTCATTGAGGACACGTTCAAGAGCATCGGATTCACCGACCACATCGAACGCCATGATACCATGTGGTCGGTAGGCAAGCGGTGGAATGATCATTAGCGTCGGCTGTTGGAACGCCATGTAGAATTTCCGAGATTGCTCGGTTTCTCGGCCGCGAACGAAAGCGTAGAATGCCCCGTCTCGTACGGGCGTAAGGTCGTACCCTTCAACGGTTTTGACCGCAGAAAGCGCTCTTTCGTAGGGTTCGCGCTCGCCGATCACATAAAACAGCGTATATGCGAGTCCGTCCTCAACGCCAACGTTCCACGTTACGAGCCATTCGCGCTCGATAGCATCACTTTCGGTCATGAAGCGATGCATCGGACGCTGGCACTCCGGTGCGTACCGAATTACGAGTCGGAAATACTTCACGTTGAATCACGCAGAGGACTTCGTATTAAAGATTGATTCGGTAGTTCCGGGAAGATTCCACTTCCGCCGATTATGGAACAGAAACTCAATACTGTGTTCATTACAGAGCGTCTATTTTACGTCGACCGTTCGTTGGTTTCGGAGTTGCCGTGCCTCCTGTAGAGCGCTTGGAAACCGAAGTAGAATGCAGTTACTACGACGGCTTCGAGGTAAAGAAAAAAGAATCCGACCATATCGTGGGGGAACGGGAAACTGCTCCCGAACAACGTGACATAGACAGTCATAGTAGCTGATGCGAGAGACAGCGCGAAATCTGTGGGAACAAAGTCCGAAAGGAGTAGCGACCCTCCAAGGAGAATTGCGAAGATAGAACCGACTCCCTTCCCCACGAACAATCGCCGTAGTGTGCTGAAACTGAGAGCCATCAAAAATAGATACAGGTAAGAGACCATAGACTTTTCCCACGTGAAAGATTCGCGCCTTCTATGCAGCAGGACTTGACGAACCGTATCCTCAGTTGAGAATCTAGTCGATGATCGGATCACCCTACGAACTGCGCATAGATCGAGACGAGGATTCCGTGGGGAGTTCACTGCCGCTTATACTGCCCACAGGAAGTAAACCACCCAAAAACGAACGAATTCAAGAAATCGACCTCGCTGCCGTCGTACGTTCTGCTTCGGTTATAGAATCAATCACGCATGTTAAAACAGATCGAAGTGTCTGAAAACAATCTATTTCTCATTCAATCTCTCTGTTTAAACATTGAATTTTGATGATCGGTGAGGATAGCAGCCACATCCATGACTTCATAGGTAAATCCGCCACACATCAAATAGCCGAATATATTATTAGGATCCTATATTTATCGGATTTATGCCATACCGGCGTGGAAGATGAGTTCGTAAATAAAAAATTTCAAGGGTGATACGAGAGTAAACTCGTCAAATGGAATTTGTCGGTAGCTTAAAACGGTGGAGTGCTGCAATATCTCTGTTCTTACTCTGTATCGTCTGGGCCTCCCTTCAATGGGATACTCTTCGTTCGATTATCACCAAAGGGCCGTCTGTCATCGATACGCTTGACGAACTCGCACTCCTCATAATGTTAGTCTTGACACTTGGAGCAATGATCCATGAGATACGACAGACAGCAACTGAGTAAATTGTAAGCTGTGAGAAAATCCCTGAGACGATCCACTGTCGAATCCTGGATATCAGACTACTTTTCTCTCGATTGATCCGTAAGCGTATACCACAGCGGTGAGACTGATGAGCGTTGCACCGAAGGTAACACCGAGGAGAACTACGGGTTCGACTCCCACCCAGATGGCAGGCGCCAAAGGAAGAACAAGAATTCCACAGAGGATTGCCACACCGCCGAGCCGGTGAGCTGTCGGGCGATCAACGTTAGGAGTAGTAAGTAGGTCTCGGCGGTCTCGGTATCGGATGAGCCAGCCCAAGATAATACACAGAACTGAACTAACGATGACGGCACCAGTTCCAATGAGCCGCTCTGGGACATCAAAATACAATACGCCAGCGAGGATACACATGCCCAATCCGCACACACCAACAACAATAGCATTTGAGCGCACAGCGCTTTCATCCGTCGGATCAACCCCATACCAATGTCGAAAGTAACTTTCGGATCGTAGGGAGAATACTACCCAGCAAAGAAAGACAGAGCCGAAGAGAAAGAAAAGGGCCGGTACGAGGAAGTCAGGACTCATAGTTAATGTTTTCTGGGCCGAATATTAATCATAGGGGATTATTTGACACTCGAATTTGTGTAAAGGTGACCAAATCGAATTACGAACCGCACACAGGTTGCAAAAAGGTACCTCGTTCGACGCGCCGATGGGTAAGTGCACTCCTGGGTTCCGGACCAGGCGACCGAAGACCGTTAGAATTTGAACGAGGAGGAATGAAGAATGTGATTTCGTTCTCTGTCTAGTGCTGAGCGTCTGTTCCTTCGGACGAAGTCAGCAGTGCGAAGCTGAATTGTTTGGCCGTCCAAGCAATGTCAAGCACCCGCTTGATAAACGTCGTTATCCCCGCGAGCAGGCGACGAGGGCGTCATGTTCGGCGGTCCACTCCTTAATTTGGTCATGAAGTACACCTGAAATGGAAAGAAGCACGAACTGCGCATAGATTGATTCGGGAGTCCCGGGTGAATCCACTTCTGCTTATGGATTCATGCGGTAGAAGCTCGGCTTCATGCTGGATAGAGACCGACTCTTTCATATTCAGGTGATTTAGGGAGTGAGCAAATATTCGGTTATTTCGGAGGCGATCTGTTCAACCATCGTCGACGTGAGTGTTCCCTGATACCGATCATGGTTGAGATCGTCGTGATCAGGTGAGGCAATGCCCCAGGGAACGACCGCACTCTCTCGAGGCATCCCACATGTTCCCAGTTGTCGTCAGTAAGGGTGATCGTGTGGTCATGCCAAGACTTAGTTGTGAGTGTCACCGCGATGTACTGCTCCCCATAGAACGGATGAGTCTCGTCGGAGACAACCAACCATGGGCGAGGAGCCTCACGGTCATTGAATGGATCGTCACCGAAGACGACGTCGCCTGGATCATATTTCATTTGTCATCCCCACGTTTCTCAGTGGGATAGTCGTCCGCTGCGTGGGTTTCCCATTCTTTGGGGTCTTCCTCTCCGAGTTGGTCGTTGAGCGTCTTGGTCGACTGGCGGAACGTTGTGAATGTATTGAGGCGTTCCTGATCATCGGTGATCGCCCAGTACGTGCCTTTGTGTCGGACGAGGTTGCGATCCTTGAGGCGACTGAGAACAGTGCCAATGGTGTTTTTCTTCACGGTAGTTTGCTCGGCGATTTCAGCAGGCTTGAACGCTCGGTCGTCGTTCTCGGCCAGAAATCGGAGGGCACGTTCGCCGTTGGTCATTTTCTCGAGTTCCTCGCTGCTCTTTTCTTCGAAGTCTTCAATATCGATTGACATAGATGGGAGTAGTGGCTGTACTGGTATAGATGTTACTCTGTTAGGGGTGTCATTGCTGTCTGTAGCACTAGTGAGTGATGAGCAGTTCGACGAGAGTATCAGGATAGTCATCGTCTGTGCAGTCGTCATTATCTAGATTTGGGAGGCTCAGTTGTTGACGTCGAATGCTGAGGGATGAACACTGAGATAGCTATCGTTGTCAGAATTCTAGCTAGTACTGTGTTGGCAGAGGAAGTGTGAAATCGGTCTGCAATACGACTTGCGCATAGATTGGTTCGGGGTCCCGGGGGTTATCCACTTCCGCTTAGAGCTGTAAGAAGAAGTACCGAACACACCACTACTTCCAGTGTAATCTCTCGTTGCAGACCTCATAGCGGTGGATATCTACTATTAAGACATTTATAAATCACATGCCGCTATATTAAATTGTTTCGACAAAAGATGAAAGACGAGGTATTGATGAATCCATGTTTCATTCTGTGGTGGAGGACGACCGCTTGACATCGTGGGAACGGTACCCTCCTTGCCATTGACGGGGGGAGATTACATCACTGGTGAGATTGTCTATATCGCTGGCGGATGGTTGCTGTTCTAATCGGGGCGCCGAATCTAGTAAAGACTTCTTTATCAAGTATATTGAACCGATAGTAACAATTATACTACTATGGGGCACTGTTGCATACATCGCAATGAAGGCTGTAATTCTTGACGGCGAGTGGGACCCACGTCCCGAGTACAAATGTTCAGAGACGGAGGCAGATACTCACAAATCAAACGACGGATCGCAGACATGGAAGGACCCAACCGTTCACATCGAAAATAAAGAGAAGCCAACACCTGAATCAGATGAAGTGATTGTGAAAGTTCGATATACTGGTGTCTGTGGGAGCGATATCTCGATGACACACACTGACGACGACGGATACATGCGGTACTCTGCATACGTAAATCTCCCAAACGTCATCGGTCACGAGTTCTCGGGGGAGGTCGTCGAGACGGGAGAAGGTGTGCAGTCCTTCTCAAAAGGTGACCTCGTCACGTCCGAGGTAACTTCGTATTGTGGCCGATGTCACATGTGTCGAAACGGATTCAACGGACACTGTGAGAACTTCGAGCAACTTGGATTTACCATTCCTGGTGCGTTTGCAGAGTACGTCGCGGTACCAGAGATATTGTTGTGGGACGTATCATCCCTTGAACAAGCATACAAATCAAAAGATGACATCTTGAAGGCCGCTGCAACCATCGAACCGACCACTATTACCTATCACGGTCTGTTTGGCCGTGCTGAAGGAATCCGGCCCGGAGACTACTATGCCTTCCACGGCGTCGGACCGATTGGCCTCACTGGAATGAATGTCGCTCGTGCGGCGGGAGCGGGCGCTGTCATCGCGTTAGAACCCTCCGATGAACGGCGTAACCTCGCTCGTGAACTCGGATTCGAATACGTGTTCAACCCAGTCGAGACCGACCCAACACAGGCAGTTGCACAGGTGACAGACGGGATGGGAGTCGACGTACACGTAGAGACAGCAGGTGCCGTCGCCCAGACTTACCCCGCAATCAATGAGACACTTGCCGAGACTGCGAACGTCGTCCATATCAGCAATGCGGGGGAGCCAGCATCAGTCGACCTTAGACAATATCAGGCGAATGCGGCCCAGGTTTACGGTGCGGAAGGTCACACTGGGAACCGGATCTTTACTGGTGTAATCCGGTTGATGGCTGCGGGAAAGCTTGACAATCTCCCGCTCGTCACGTCGACCTTCGACCTCGAAGAAGCACCCACCGCTATCGAACAGGCATCAAAACGAGTGGACGGGAAAGTACTCATCGAGGTATGAATGATGTCAGATAGTAATACTCGTATTACTGTTGACGGTGACACCGCCAGAACTACATTCGACCTCTCTGTCGAAAATCGGTATTCCAAGGGACAGACGTGGACTTACGCCCCGTCGACATCGACAGGGAATTCGAGTTCGAAGAACAACTAGGTGACGTGCACGACGTCATCGACTGACTCAAAATCTGTACTGCGACTACTCGCTGGGGAATCGGATTCGACACTGTCAACAGTGTAAGTCCACTTTTCGGTATAGATATAGATGACGTGATTCTCATCCCCACGTAGCTGGTATTCGAAACAGGCAGACGAAGAACGACGAAGGGGAGCAAGGGATATCAAGCGGGTACTTAAGGGAAAGCGCCAAAGTGCGGAGTCAACGAACCGGTCTAATTACCAGGTCATCCACGGCGGATCTTCGAGTCGCTCCTTCTTATTCAGAGATTCGATGGTCTCGATGTCTTCTGCGTCCAGCGACAGCGTGCGTGTGTCGAGGTTTTGTTGAATGTGAGCGTCCTTACTCGACCGAGGGATTGGGACAACTCCCTCCTTCTGTGCAAGCCATGCGAGACTCACAGCCGCGGCGGTGGTTTCGTGCTTCTCCGCGATCTCCACGAGGTCTGGAACATCGAACACCTCCCCTTGTGCAAGTGGAGAGTACGCGACGAGAGTCATATCTTGATCCTGAAGATACGCGTAGAGTTCCTGCTGCTGGAGCAATGGGTGCATCTCGACCTGGTTAGCAACGAGTGGCGCATCGATAAGCGTTGACACCATCTCGAGGTACCGAATTGGATAGTTACTGACCCCCACGTTTGCGACTAGACCCTCGTCAACGAGTTTGTCAAAGACTGGTAACACTGTCTCGACCTCTGACTCGTCACGTGGCCAGTGATGATACAGGAGGTCGATGGTATCGACACCAAGTCGGTCGAGACTCGCTGTGACAGCTTCCTGGATGTATGTCGGTGTCTTCTCGGGTTCTTCGAAGTGACCGACCTTCGTCGCCACGAGGACGTCTTCTCGATCGACATCTGCTCTAGTGAGGGCATCACCCACATTTCGTTCGTTCTCGTATAGGCGTGCCGTATCGACATGTCGATACCCGTATTCAAGTGCCGACTGAATAGTTTCTGTCCCTTTGCCTCCAGTCAGACTATACGTACCCAATCCGATTTGGAACACGGTGTCCTCGAATAGGTGCTGGTCAGTTCTCGAAACAGTCATCCTAATCACTCCTCCGATTCGAGCTCGGCGAGATCCCACTCACCGGTAACTATCGCTCCCGAGTCAGGATTGTCTGGTTCGACGATGGCTTCGACGAGTGCAGGACCATCATACGCAATCGCATCTGAGAGGGCGCTGTCTAAATTCTCTGGTTTGATAACGCGCTCTGCAAATCCGACGTTAAACGCATCGGCGAACTTCATATAGTCAACATCCGACTCCTCATCGAATTCGGTGTCGAGTACACGATCCCATCCGTACTTGTTGACTTGGAGATTTCGAATGGATTTCCAACCATGATTGTTAAGGACGAGATACGTGACGTCGACATCATGTTCGACCGCACAAGCGATTTCCTGGTTGCACATCAAGAACGAGCCATCGCCTTCGATGTCGACAACGTCGCGATCTGGCGCCGCTAGCTTTGCACCGATCGCAGCTGATACTCCGAAGCCCATCGTCGAGAAGCCACCACACGAGATGTTCGTCCGTGGCTCATATACCGGGAACTGAGGGTTTGTCGTCTCCTGTGGCTGACCTGCGGACGAGACGACTATTCCGTCTCGGTCGAGGATGTCCCTGAGACTCGCAATAACGCGGGAGATGCTCATCGGAACGTCATCCGTCAAGCGTTGTTCAATCTGTTGTTGCCACTCATCCCACAGAGATTGTATCTCTTTGTAGTATTCGTTATCTTCCTTCTCGATAGGGTCGATTCGGTTACGGAGAGCATCGCACACCTGATTCGTAACGACCGCCGCATCGCCCTGGATACCAACCTCAACAGGGTAGTTTTTGCCGATCTCGGTTGGATCAATATCGACGTGGATTAGTTTGCTCGGTGGAATTTCGAAACTCACACCCGATTCGAACGAAGAGGTGTGAAGGTCAGAGAATCGACACCCAATAGCGAGGACGACATCGGCATTGCTGGCGAGTTCGTTACCAGCTGTACTTCCGATCCATCCCGCATACCCAACGAAAAGGTCGTGGTCTTCAGGAACGATGCCTTTCCCCTGGAAGGTAGGAATGATCGGGGCTTGAAGATACTCTGCGATCTTTTGCACCTCGTCCCAGGCACCGGAAATCATCGTCCCACCTCCCGGGACGATTACTGGACGGTCTGCCTCTGCGAGGAGCTCTGCGGCTTCAGAAACCGACTCAGGGTCACCGCCGGGACGACTATGTGTTCGGCTAATCGCGGGGTTGGGAATCTCGACATCTGCGACCGCTCCTTGAACGTCCATCGGGACGTCGACGTGAACTGGGCCTGGTCGACCGGTGACGGCGATCTGGAACGCACGTCTAAGAACCCGTGGGAGTTGCTCGACGTTGTCGACGACAAAACTCTGCTTCGTAACCGGTTCCATCACACTCGGGAAATCCCCCGGTTTCTGTCGGTCAATTTCTTGAAGGATGCCCTGACCGTACTCGTGTGTCTGTGGGGCACCAGTAAAGATGACCATCGGGATAGAGTCCACGTAAGCGGTTGCCACACCCGTCACTGTGTTCGTCGCACCGGGTCCAATCGAGGTGAAGACAGCAAGTGGCTTTCCACTCGTTCGCGCATATCCGTCTGCAAGGTGTGTCGCCCCCTGTTCGTGCCGTGGTTGTATTACCCCTACATCGGAGTCATTGAACGCATCGAGCAGGTTCGTACTGCCATGGCCAGGGATTCCAACGAGATACTCTACGCCTTCTTTCTCGAGATATTTGGCGATAATCTCGCCACCATTCAGCTTGGGCATACCTAACTTGCAGATTGTGAGCAGTTCACATAAACATTCGGTCTGTCGATGTGAACTATGGAATGAAAATGCGTAATTTAGAGAGACGGCACGACTTCATCCCCCATCACCTGGAAGAATGCTTCCGGGTCGGGGCTCGTATTTGCAACCGCGATTCTGTCGAATCCCATCTCTGCGTACTCTTCGAGTTGTTCCGCAATCGCTTCAGCACTGTCGGCGATCAGGAACTTCGACTCGATTTGTTCTCGAGTCGCCTTGTTGCCTTCTTTTTCGATAGTGAGCGGGTTCGCGAGAGCGCGGTCGAAGACGTTTTGGGTTGTTGCCCACCATGGACGAGTGCTTTCTACGGCGTCCTCGTACGTCTCGCCGTACGATGCGATTACGAGTAGGGTTGTCTCGATTTGGTCTGGATCTCGTCCAGCCTCCTCGGTGTACCGTCTCACAGCAGGGTACATCCGATCAGTGAACTCCGAGCCCTTCTTGACTGTTATGAGACCATCACCGTACTCGGCGGTCAGCGCCGCTGTCGAGGGACCGTTCGCTGCGATATGTATCTCGGGATCTGTCTCGGGTTTCGTGTACAGTTTCGCATCGTCCAGTTCAAAACGATCACCATCGTAATCTACAAAGTTCTCATTCTCCCAGAGACCGCGTACGATTTCGAGCGACTCTTCGAGTCTGTCTCGCCGCTCAGGATACTTTGGCCAGTCAAAGCCCAACGGAGTCTCGTTCATTGCTTCACCCGTACTCAGACCGAGGACGACCTTGTTGTCGTTCATCTCTTGGAGGGTTGCGAACGCTTGTGCGATGACGCCTGGATGATAGTGCCCGGTTGCAGGTGTGACACATGTGCCGATAGGAATGTCAATCCGCTCTCCTGCAGCACCCATCCATGACCACGCGAAACCTGCCTCGGCGCCCGTATGGAACCACGGGTGGAAGTGATCTGACGTCCAAACCATACTGAATCCAGCGTCCGCAGCCAGTTCTGCAAAATCCAGTAGTTGTCTTGGGCTATACTGTTCTTGGTGTGCCATAAAGTCAATTTCAACCATTGTCTTATTCTACTATAGATTTAGTTATGTTAATAGATAAGGATATGTGCCCTTATACCGACCGGACTACTAGTCATGGACTGTCTCTGAACGCCGTCCATCTGTGGAGGGGGTATTTGCAACCCTGTACCGTGCGTCATCGGCCTCTTCGATTCGGTCGCCCGATTCGATTTCGAATCCGTGAATTAACGCATCCTGCATCGACAGCCAGATGTCGTCGTTCCGACTGACGGTGACGTTGTTTGGAATTTTCGCTGTAATATCAAGTGACTCACCGTCCGCTGGCCCGACGACGACGTCGATGAGTTGTTCGTCACCGAGTGGTTCGGTAACTCGGACGCGACCGGGAATGGCGTTCTCTGTCGGCGTCGTGTAGGCAGTGAAGTACTGTGGTCGAATACCTAACTTGAACGAATCATACTCATTGTATCGAGCAGCCACTGTTGGGTCCAGTTCGGCCTGGAAATCGCTTATTCCCCCGGAGTGCACAATAGTCTGATTATCGCTCCACTCGACGTCGATGAAGTTCATCGAAGGCGAGCCGATGAAGCCAGCGACGAATTGGTTGTTGGGTTCATGGTAGACATCATCGGGGGTTCCGACCTGCTGGATTTCTCCACCGTCCATAATAATGAGTTTGTCACCAAGCGTCATCGCCTCCTCCTGGTCGTGCGTGACGTACAACGTTGTGATACCCAATTCACGCTGTAACACTTTGATTCGACTTCGCATGCTGATCTTCAGCTTCGCGTCAAGGCTGGCCAACGGTTCATCCATCAAGAAGACGGACGGACGTCGAATCATTGCTCGAGCGAGAGCGACACGCTGTCGTTGCCCTCCGCTCAGCTGGCCAACATCGCGGTCAAGAAGTTCTTCAATTTCGACCATCTCGGCGACTTCTCTGGCGCGTTCGTTTCGAGTTTTCTCGTCTTTACCAGCGACCTTCAGCGGATATCCAATGTTCTCCTGGACGTTCATGTGAGGGTAAAGCGCGAAGTTCTGGAACACCATTGCAATGTCCCGATTCTTCGGATGGACGTCCGTGACGTCGTAGTCCCCAAGATAGATGCTGCCAGCAGTCGGTTTCGTCAACCCAGCCAGACAGCGAAGAGTGGTTGTTTTTCCACACCCGGATGGACCAAGCAATACTGCGAACTCACCATCTGCAACGTCGATATCGACGTTATCGACAGCGAGAGTCTGTCCATACCGCTTTTCGACGGATTCGTATGTTACACTAACCATTGTCTATTGTTATGTTTACGTTTAATTGGTATCAGTGTTTCGCCTATTGGAAGGAATGCGCGATTCATTTTTCGACTGCACCCATGCTGAACCCTCGAATGAGTTGATCCCGAGCGACGAAAGAGAAGACGAGCACCGGAACTAGTGCGATTGTCGCCGCAACACTCATGTGCACCCACTGGACGGAGTACTTGGTGATGAACGACGCTAGACCAACCGGGATGGTCATTGCACGTTCGTCATGAGTGAGGATAATAGCAAACAACAATTCGTTCCACGTGATGATCATGGTGAAGATTGCGGAGGCGATTAGCCCCGGTTTCACCAGTGGGAGAACGATCTTCAAGAACGCACCAGCATGGGTGTGTCCGTCGATCATCGCAGACTCGACGATACTGTCCGGAATCTCCTCGAAGAACCCTTTCATCATCCACACGGCGAACGGAATGTTGAACATCACATACGTGAGGATGAGCGCGTGAATCGAATTCACGAGTTCTAGATTCCGGTAGATGATGAACAATGGGATGATCGTTACGATAGGTGGCATAAATCGTGTCGAGAGGATATAAAACGGTAAATGGAAATCCAAATTGTACGGGAATTCAAAAGTGACAAATCCGTAAGAGGCGAACGCACCGACTAGCGTCGCGATAACTGTCGTGACCAAGGTGATGATGACACTATTGAAGATAAATTGAACGAATGTTGGGCGTGAGACGAATAAGTCAATGTAGTTGGCGAAAGCCAACTGGGTTGGGATCCAGTGTGGTGGGAACGCGAGAAGTGACTCGCGCGTCTTCAGCGACGCCGTGACGAGCCAGTACACCGGGAAGAGCGTCCATACAAGGAACACCGCGAGTGCAGCGTACTTGAGGACCGTTGCAAATCCTGTTTCCACTAACTGTTCTCTGAACTGTGCAAGCTGCGACTTCTCTCGGTATGGTTTGGATCGTTCGGTGCTCATGATGAGAACTCAATGTTTGCTGTCTTCACGAATGTCATCGCGAGGGCCAATACAATGACTAGCAGCGATATCGCCATCGCCGACGCTTCCCCAAAGCTACTAAACCGGAATGCAGTCCGGTACATCTCCATACTAATGACGTTCGTTGAGTCGCCAGGGCCCCCACGGGTCAGAATATATACCTTCGCAAAGACGCGGAGTGCATCGACGATACGGATTATCAGTACGAGGACGATGAGCGAACTCAAGTACGGTAATGTGATGTCACGGAATCGTTGGAAAGGGGATGCACCGTCCATGATCGCCGCCTCTTTTACGTGTGTGGGAATCGACTGGAGGCCCGCAAAGAGGACAAGCACAACAAGCGGTGTCCACTGCCAGATGTCAGTGAGAATAACTGAGTATAGTGCTACCGACGGTTCACTGATCCAGCCGACGTTTCCACCGGCAACGAAGTCGAGCAGCCCGTCAGGTGTGTATAGTAACCGCCAGATGAGGCCGATAACTGTCGGAGAGAGGATCATGGGAATGAGGATCAACGTCTGCCAAAGTCCACGGAATTTCAGTTTCTTATTCAGAAGTAGGGCTATAGCAAACCCGAGCAGAAACTCGATTCCGACTGCCAACAGGATGAATTTACCTGTCACGAGTAGCGACGTATGGAATGTCTCGTTGGAGAGCAGTTTAACGAAGTTCTCTGCCCCAACGAACGTCGTTCCGGTTGGGAGAAACCGCTGTGTCGACATCTGCAACGCTCGCAGCAGAGGGTAAAACGTGAGCGCAAAAAGGATGGCTACTGCGGGAAGGGTCAACAACCACTTGAGTTGTTCATCGACCCAGAGGAACACGCGCTCGGAAGTGCTATCGTTCGACTGCAGTACTCCCTCGATGTCGGTTTGCATCTTGGATTGGTCTGAGGTATCGGCTGCCATTGTGGGTATTCCTTGTTTTTATTCGTAGTAGCCTGCATCTTTGAGAATGGACTCTACATCGTCATTGATGCTCGTGAGCGCCTTTTTCGGGGTCACATCACCAGTCAGAGCACTATTCAGATTTTTCCCTTGCGTAACGGCGATACGATTCCAGAGCGGGGTCCGAGGCCGCCACTTAGCCTTCTGCAGGCTTGTGTATAGTGCGTCGAACCACGGTTGAGCGTCCATGTTGTTTTTGAATGTATCGTGTCGGAAAGGGACACCGCCGAGGCCGACGTATTTGGCTTGGGCCTCCTTCGACACTGCCGACCGTATAACCTTGCCGACGGCCTTCTTTTTGTCATCGCTAATATATTTATTGATGCCAGCGATCCAGTTACCCTGCTGTGGTGCCTGTCGCATCCCCTTTGGAATCGGTGTGAACTTGATGTTCTTAGCTTCCTTTGCCTTTTTAGGGTCAAGTAAGAGGGACGCCGCTGAAGGCCAAGCCGGTGCCTGTGCGGCACTCCCGTCGCTGAGACCACTAAGGACTCGGTCGCTATCGAACGACGAAACACCCTCTGGACTGATGGACTTTAGGTTATTGACGTAGAAGTCGAGTGTGTCCACGCCTTTCGACCCATCCCACTGATATCGCCAGTTCTTGTCAAACATATCACCTACGCGTGAGTTACCAAGTCCGAAGAAGTTCGCATTAATGGGATTTCCGCGCTTCCCACGGATCGTGTACCCATTTACACCGTCGATTTGCTCGGAGATTTTCTTCCCTGCACGGTAGACGTCATCCCACGTCTTCGGTTCACTCTCTCCAACCTGTTTGTAGTACTTCGCGTTGTAAGCAAATAATTGGGTGTTGCCTACAACCACGAGTCCACGGAGTTTCTGCTCCATGCCCTGCGCAGACGGAACGACTGGGCCCTTTGGTGCTGGCCACGTCGCGATGTCCAGAGTGGTTTGGATATACTTGTCTTTCGGGATATCCTCCGGAAGCCACTGCTGTACGGGTTCGAGGTGCTGTGCCAGCTGTGGAAACCAGGGATCGTCCATGAAGACTAGGTCGAATGAGTCTCCCTGCGTGGTAAGTACACTGCTAGTCTTCTCGAAGAGGTTCGCGTATGGGAACAACGAGACGTCAACTTGGACGCCCGTGTCGTCTCCGACGTACTTGTCGACGAGACGTTTGAAGAGACGTCCTGATCCTTCGACAGCTGCAACGGATATCTTATTCGGACTGCTATCCGAGTTCGACGAACCACCGGGAAGGAACCCTGTACACCCAGCGAGTCCAGCGAGACCAGACGCTCCTGTCGCACTAAGGAAGGTACGTCGAGAAAAACGATTAGTATGGGGTTGCATACAAGATGCTATCTGGTCCCCTGTCTGACCAGAGGGGTCTTTCGAGGTCATGCATATGGTTGTCATATTCTATAGTAATAAAATTTGTGTAGCCATTACGTACCAATCCAGTAATGTCGAAATTTTATGTCTTTCATTTATCGGATAAAACTATCGAATCACTCCCCCCCAAATCTATAAATTGTCCAGATTTGTTACTGTAATATATGGGAATTGGTTATACGACAATCCTATACGATGAAGAATCACTGTCGCATGGGATCGGGGATATTGGCGCCTGTCAGTACGACGGCATCGAGATTGGACTCGAGAAAGTTCGTGCAGTCGGCTACAAAACAGTCCGCGACGTGCTCAGGAAAAATGAACTCGACCCCTACCTTATCATGGGCGAGTGGCTCGAATCAGACGCGGCGTGTGACCGTGTCGTCGATGGTGCATATACTGCGTCAAGGCTCGATGCAGAGTTCATCGGTATTCTTCCGCCACAGCGGGGACACGTCGACGACAAAATACTTGACGAATGGATAACCCAAATCTGTGAGGCCGCCTATGATGCAGGTGTGACACCGCTTTTGCATCACCACGGCGCGACACACATTGAACAACCTGATGAGATTGCAGCGTGGCTCAAGCGAAGTCCTTCAAACCTCAAACTCGTCTGGGACACCGCACACCACTACCCGTACGGCAGACACTATCCGTCCGGTGACGTTACAGACGGAATCGAACGCTTTGCAGACGACATCGAATACGTACATCTCAAAGACGTCGCACCGCCGGCAGATTTTGATTCCCATATCGAGGCACTCTCCAATGCAGAGTTCCACCTCGATAATGTGATAAATTACTTTAGGGCGTTCACCGACCTTGGTGAGGGCCGACTGGACTTCGGTGCTGTCGCTGACACCCTCGACAATATTGGGTTCGACGGCCACATCACCATCGAGATAGAGAATCAGACGACTGATCCACTCATCCACGCAAAAAAGAACCTCGATTACTGGCAGGACGTCACGAACGACTGACCTGGGAGATACTCACTTTTCGTACTGTTCGACGACGTCCCAGTCCAGTTCGATGCCCAGCCCTGGACTGTCGGGCACTTCGATGTGACCATCCTTGATGAGTGGTTCGTCCTGAGCCGCGAGGTCATCCCACCATTCGATCTCTCGAGCATGGTACTCAAGAGCGTGGAAGTTTGGCACCGTCGCGCCGACGTGGACCGTTGCCATCGTCGCGACCGGACTCCCGATGTTGTGTGGAACGAGCGTCTGATAGTACGCCTCGGCCATCTCTGCGATCTTTTTCGTTTCGGCGATACCTCCAGTTTTCGGAACGTCGGGAGCGAGGAAGCTCGCGCCCTGCTGGGAGATCAATTCTCTGAACCCATGGCGACCGTACAGGTTTTCACCCGTCAATATCGGCACGTCGACCTGCTCTGCGACTGCGGTCGTCGCGTCGGCATTTTCGGGTGGGAGTGGGTCTTCGACCCAGGCAAGACCGTACCCTTCGATCGCTCGACAGAGACGGGTTGCTGTCTCCGGACTGAAGTTCCAGTGCAGGTCGACGGCGACTTCGGCGTCGTAGCCGATTTCGTCGGTTACCGCTTCCACGATTTGTTGTTTGTGTTCGATTTCTGGACCGTCGAAGTGTCGGGATTTCCTATTGATACGGCGGCCTGACGGAACGTCGAGATCGAATTTGACGATATCGAACCCGTCGTCGACAGTTGCACGAGCGGCACGGGCATATGCCGCTGGTTCGTACGTTTCAGCGGATTGGCCCTCCTGTGCAGAGGAGACCATTGCTTCTCCTGCGTGGCAGTCAGCGTAAACCTGCACTGACTCACGCATCTTCCCACCGAGGAGTTGGTACACCGGTTGCTCGAGAATCTTGCCTGCAAGATCCCAAAGGGCAATCTCCACACCACTAATGGCGATAGTACCGATTCCCCATTGCGAACCACGACCTGAGAGGCTTTCTCGCATCAGGTGGTACAACCGTTCGACGTCGAGCGGATTTTCACCCTCGAGGACCGGCATAAGATAGTCAGTAATCACCTCGTGTACACCAGGAGACGGATAGCACTCACCGATTCCGGTGGTCCCGTCCTCGGCTTCGATAGTCACGATGGTCCACGGGAAGTTCCCGTCGACGACGACGGTATTGAGGGTAGAGATCGTTGGTAAGTCGGTCGTCCGAGTGGGCGTCTCGTCGAAATCGGCCCACATCGTTACGGCAAGTTCAGTGGCGAAGTCTTCGTACATGATCAGTGTGCGTGTGTAGATTCAAGTTCGGTTTGCTGGTACGTTTTGAAGAGGTCAATGATGACTCGAAGGTCGTCACGAGCCTCATCGAAGGGTGTTCGAACGGAGTTATCGCTCCGTACGCACTCTAGGAAGTGTTCGAGTTCTCGCTTGAATGGTTCATCGTATGAGGGAGTATGCGCCGTGTCTTCTAGATCCTTCACACCACGTTTTAGACGGAGATCTGTGGGCGTATTCCGGATGAATGGGTTCGAGAAATCAAGTTTCAACATCTCCTCTGGACCGTCGACGCGGATGAACTGTTCGAACCACTTCCGGTCCGAATCACCCGTTTCGAGGACACAACGAACGTCGTTCTCGTATTCGAGGTGTGCGGTTGCGTATCGCCCGTCGGAGAAGACATCGACGTGTGAAACATTTGTGACTTTCCCGAACAGCCCTCGAAGCGCGTTGATGTCGTGACAGACATGGTCAAGCTGGAAATCATACGCGTTGATGAGCTCGTCGTCGTCAGTGTCAATAGCCCGTGCAATCTGGTTTCGACGCTCAGTCGCACTTTCCTCAACGAATCCGTTGGAGAGATCTGCATCGACTATATTGTACACCTCGCGAATAATCCGGCCGTGATCTGGATCCACATCGTACGACGTGACAACATCGACGTTATCGAACGCTTTGAGGTGTTCGTGAGCCTGTTCGTATGCAGGGTCGAACCGTTTCATATATGCGACCATCGAGACTGCGTCGGATGCATTCGCAGTTTCAATCATCCGGTTTGCATCCTCGAGAGTCACCGCAAGCGGCTTCTCGACGAGTGTGTGTATGTCTGCGTTAAGTGTTTTTACGACTACATCTGCGTGCGTATGTGCCGGCGTGAGTACGATAGCTGCGTCTATCTGATCACTGGCGCTCGTAAGCAATTCATCGACTGTCTGGTAGCGGTGTGGGACGTTGTATCTCTCTCCCAGTTCCTCGACCCGATTTTCGGCGGGATCGACGAGGGCGTGAATCGATGCCTCGGGGAGTTCTGCCAGGTATGGGAGATGCATTACCTGGGCGATCGTTCCACAGCCTATAACTGCAAATTGCATCGTTTCGTTAGATGTTAACATTCCTTATTAATGCTTGGTATTCGATGGTTCACTTCAGCAATTTATCCCATGTATCTGTTAATTACCCGTATTTTTATATTCTATCACTAGCAACGAATGATAGAGTCAACGTATGAGTCACTGTCGCAGACAATCAGGTAACCAGAGGTCACGGTACCGGCGGAACACGAGTATCAACACGAGCACACCAAGTACGGTCCTCTTTCGTACAGCACAATGAGTGCCCTCAAATCTAAACTCGAAAATCGTACATATCCGATGGGAACTTGGCTCTCCATCGGTCACCCCCGAGTCGCAGAGGTTTCCGCGACGGACGAAACAGACTTCGTCCTCATCGATACCGAACATACAACGATCGGACTAGAGACTGTAGAAAACATGTCTCGGGCGATTGAGTCAGCCTCCTCGTCCACCGATACACTCGTTCGTGTCCCCTGGAACGACCCTGTTCGGATAAAACGTGTGCTAGATATCGGTGTCGATGGGATTATGGTCCCGATGATCGATACGGTTGCAGAAGCAAGGGACTTCGTCACTGCGATGCGGTATCCGCCAGACGGAATCCGCGGCATCGCATCTGGCCGTGCCGCTGACGAGGGTGAATCCTTCGAAGAGTATGTGAAGAACGCGAATGGCAATCATGTCACTATCGTTCAGATAGAAACCGAACAGGCCGTCGAAAATGCACCATCGATCGCAACCGTCGACGGTGTCGATGCACTCTTCGTCGGACCTGCCGACCTTTCCGCTGCGATCGGACGGTTCGGTCAGTGGGGCTCAGATGAATTCAACGAAATTCTCGAACGAGTGGTCAACGCCGCTCACGAGGCTGGCATTCCAATTGGAACACTCACCGTGAATGCCGAGCATGTGGACCTTCGAATTCAGCAGGGTTTTGATTTTTTGATCGTTGGAAAAGATACCGCCTCACTCACGAATGCGATTTCCGCGGCACGAGCGGAATACGATTCTGTCCTCTCAGAGAGGGCTACACAGTCGCAAGCAGCGAGTAAATTCGAAAGCTAATTTAATTCGTCCGTTGAAGTTCACACGGGTTCATACTGTAATTCGTTGTATAAAGGGGAAAGAACGAGTCTTTTCGAAATTGGTTGTGTCAGATCTCCCGTGGCCACTCTTGCTAACCAGATATACGAGCGGATGGTTACGATTCGTATTGTAATATATCGTTTTGTGAATCAACAACCGATGGATTCTACTCGTTCGGATCTCACGAACTATAGACGAGGCTGTCGGTGTGATTTTTCTCACGATAAAAGGTAGAGTGCGACCAAATTCAGGCATTATAGCTTACTACCTCTACTGATTAGATGCCGAAGAATTCTAGATAGAGGATCCACCCATGTATGATTCGATGGTAATCGATTCGGTATGTCCGAACGAATTTATACAGTTATCACAAAGTGGTTGCTATGTCAAAGAAACCCGAGCCACGAACCGTTCAAGCCGTTCAAACAGCACTGGACATCATCGATTATTTCCAGGAAACGGACCAGGCAGGAGTTACGGAGATCGCGAACGAGCTCGGTCATTCGAAAGGAACGATACACAGCCATCTCACGACACTCAAACAGAACGAGTATCTCGTCTCTAAAGGCGGTGAGTACAGTCTAAGTCTGCGATATATCGACCTTGGTGAAACAGTCAAAGACCGGCTCGGGATTTACAGCGTGATCAGGGACGAACTTGATGATCTTGCGGTCGAGAGTGGAGAACTCGCACAGTTCGCAACCGAAGAACACGGGAAGGCAGTCTACCTCTACAAAGCTCGCGGTGAGAACGCAGTCGAATCAGCATCGACCGTCGGGAGGCGCGAATATCTCCATTGCATCTCACTCGGCAAAGCGATACTCTCTCAGTTCTCCGACGAACAAGTTCACGAAATTCTCGACATGCACGGGATGCATGCGTACACGCAGAAAACCATAACAGATCGGGAGAATTTGTTTGAAGAGTTAGGAGCCATTCGGGAGCGTGGATACGCGATAGACAACGAAGAGAAAATTCGGGGATTGAAGTGTGTCTCTGCGCCAGTATTGGGATCTAGTGATGATGTACTAGGCGCAGTTAGTATTTCAGCGCCCTCTGGTCGGATGACTGGTGAACGGTTTGAAGAAGAACTTCCCCAAATGGTCCAACGGTCCGCCAACGTCATCGAGATCAATAGTAAGTTCTCCTAACTCGTTCGTCTCCTACGAACGTCACCCCGTTCGTTCTAGAAATTCTATTCCGAGTCCTCAAGGATGTTCGTTTCTTGCAAACAAGATCGACCACCGAGTTGTAAGCCGAGTGAAACTGGAGAAGCGGACAAGTGAGGTAAACCAGTTGGATTCTTCAACAAGCCATTACAAAGCTAGCTTTGTAATTACGGGTGAACCTCGTTCGATATGAATTCAGGAGGTCTACCCATTCGGTGTTAAACCTAGGTTGTTGGCCACTGTTAGCGACGAGAGACGTTTTGAAGCGCTCTCAAGGTAGTTCTGCATAACAGCGATGTTCGCCAAAACATACCTTCCTCAGGTGAACAGTGCGTTAGCCGGACGTCCGGCACCCCTCACTTCCGACGTTCTACGAGTTTTTTGTAGGGGTCAACTTGTAGATAAGAAGTTATCACTGTGTAGTCATCATCCAATAAATATTTTGAAGATAAAATAAAATTTTTAAATACTGATAGTTATGATTGAGGTGTAGGATCCGCATCAAGGTAGGGACGTACATCAACAACAGATTTTGTCTCGTGGGCCTCGTAAGCAGCCTCAGTCAGCGCTACAACGATTTGACCAAATGATCCTGGCACCGTTGGTGGGTGCTCACCACGAACTGCTTCGATGAAATCCTTCAATTTATTTGTAAGCAGAGTCTGGAAGTCAGTCTTGCCCTCAACCATTATCTTCTCTGGTGACTTTCCACGTAAAGTAATTGTCAAAGTATCTTGTCCATATGTCAGACGCCCCTTCGTACCCCAAATATTGAGTCCTTCATAGGTATCTGGATCTTCCACCCCATCCGCAGTGACGGTAACGCTAGCCGTCACTGGTCGACCGTTGCGTTTGAGTTGGAGTGATAATGAACTATTTACATCAACGCTTTGATCATCGTAGTCCATCATCGCGGACACAGAAATGGGTGTGGTTCCTGTTGTCCAAAGGAGAGTATCGAGAAGATGGGAACCGGAATCATATAACTGGCCACCTCCCGAAAGGTCCGGGTCAGTTCGCCATGCATTCGGGAATTTTCGAATCCAGTTTTGTCCCATATAACAGGAAACTGTATGAATTTTCCCAAGTTCCTCGTTATCTATTATTTCTTTAATCTTAGAATAGACAGGATGATAATGGCGCTGATAGCCTACAACAAGTACTCTATCTCGTCGTTGAGCAGAAGTGACGAGATTGTGTGCGTCTTCAACATCCGTCACTAGAGGTTTTTCAAGAAAGACATGAAGATCGTTCTCTAAGCAAGCCATCGCCTGTTCGTAATGAAGCGTGTGAGGGGTGACAATATTGACTGCATCGAGTTGCGAGGCATGCTCTTCGAGCATCGTCTCGTAGCAGTCATACGATGACGCGTCAAATCGTTCCTCAAATCGGTCACGACATTCAGTGGAAATATCTGCACCGGCGATGATTTCAACATTGTTCATCGCATTGTAAGTATCTAACTCATACATACAGAGCTGCCCAAGCCCTATCGCAGCAAGTTTGATGCTCATACAGTTTCACCCTCTACGTTCGTAATTGTCGGAAGTTGTGTACTATGGCGCTCACAGTTGAGAAGTGCTTTTCCACTATCCGTAGCAAATACATGGATGCTTTCTTCTGGGATTCTGAGTGATACTCTCGCACCTTCTTTGGCCTCATATTCTCCTGGAACAGCTGCTATCACATCTTGTCCTCCAATAGTGAGATGAAGGAAGTTTTGATCACCCATCGGTTCAACCACTTTGATGGTGCCGACGAACGTATTGAGATCATCATCTTCTACGATTTCGATATCCTCTGGGCGAATCCCAAGCGTGACATGGCGATGGTCTGCAACCGCTTCTCGAATGCGATCTGAAAGAGCGTAACTGACCTCATTTCCGATCAACTCGTTCCCGCTAACCTCAAGTGGGAACAAGTTCATTGATGGTTCACCAATGAAGTTTGCCACGAACAGGTTCTTCGGCTCGTAGTAGCATTCAAGTGGCGTTCCGACCTGTTGTAGCTGACCACCATCCAGAACAGCGATGCGATCACCCATTGTCATCGCTTCCGTTTGATCGTGGGTGACATACACTGTTGTCACTTCCAGTTCCGATTGCAGCTGCTGAATTTCAGTTCGCATCGTCGTTCGGAGTTTGGCATCTAGATTCGAGAGTGGTTCGTCCATCAAAAACACTTCTGGCGCCCGGACGATTGCACGCCCAAGCGCCACTCGCTGTTGTTGTCCACCTGAAAGCTCTTTGGGCTTGTCGTCTAGTAAATTTTCAATGTCGAGCATTTCCGCGGTTTCTTGGACTCGCTTAGTCCGTTCCTCCACTGAAATATTTGTCGTCATCTTTAACCCAAACCCAATATTCTGCCTTGCAGTCATATTTGGATACAGTGCATAGTTCTGAAACACCATTGCGATGTTGCGTTCTTCGGGAGTTTGATCGGTAACGTTTTCACTCCCAAAGTAGATTCGGCCTTCTGTCACGGGTTCAAGTCCCGCCATACAACGAAGGGTAGTTGATTTTCCACACCCTGAAGGGCCAACTAAGACGAGGAATTCTCCATCGGCAAGTTTGATATTTAGGTCGTCTACCGCAGTGATCCCATTATTGTTTGCATCTTGGTACTTCTTTGTCAGGTTATCGATTTCTATTGTCGACATTGTTTTGGTCCAAATGTTTGTTTTTCGTAATTACTATTCGAGCCGATACTACGTGTGCAATTGATATTTTTGAGGCTCATCCCTTAACAGCTCCTTCAACCAAGCCCTTAACGAAATAACGCTGTAATCCAATGAACATAATAAGAAGAGGTAACATCGCGATAACACTGGCTGCAGCGATAACTCTCCAGTCTGTCGAGTATTGACCTTGAAAAGAGAATAAGCCAATAGAGACTGTGTAGAGTTCGGATTCCCCAAGAACAGTAAATGCCATCACGAACTCTGCCCATGAAAAGACAAAGTTGAAGATGGCAACCACTGCAATACCAGGACCCATCGATGGCAAAAGGATGTATATCAGCATTTGTAGCCTGTTACAACCATCGACACGAGCTGCTTCATCGAGTCCAGATGGAATTGTGTCAAAGTAACTCTTTAGAAGCCATATTGAGAATGGCACTTGCAGACCAATATACAACAGGATGAGCCCGATGTGTGTGTCGAGAAGGTTCAATTCCGCCATCATATTATAGAGCGGAATCACGATGACAACCGGTGAAATCATCTGGAACAAGAGAATGATAAAGAGGGTATGTTTTTTCCCTCTGAAATCGAATCGAGAAAATGCATATGCTGCAGGAACTGCAACGACAATGATGCCGATTACCTCTAATACAGCGATTTTCAATGAGTTAAAGATCCAGGTCACCATCGATGAATCTTGAAGCACTTGCCGATACGGTTCGAACGTGACTTGCTGGGGAATGAGTTGCACTGGATAGGTGAGCACCTCACCAGGAAGGCGAATACTCATCGACATAACCCAGAAAACCGGGAACAAAAAGAAAACCATCGCGACAGCGAACACGAGATAGGTGGCCATAGTATAGGTCGAAAGTACGTTAGCAATCGACCGTATTTGGGTTTCTGTACTCATTTTAGAACTCCTCCTCGTCGATAAACAACCGCATATAAATTACCGTCATCACTACGTTTACCGACAGCATCATGACGGCCACTGCAGCGGCTTGTCCCAAATTGAATCTATTGAACCCTTCAAAATACATAAACAGAGCAAGTACTTCGGTTGCATGCCCAGGGCCACCTCCTGTAAGACTCATAATCATGTCGAAAGTGTTGAGAGTATAGATGGTGATCAGGACGAGATTAATGAACACGACCGGCTTTATCTGTGGTAGGGTGACATACCGGAAGCGCTGTAGCGCTCTTGCTCCGTCCACTCTCGCTGCGTCGTATAAATGTTGAGGGACCTGTTGGAGACCGGCATAGAGCATGATCATAGAAAATGCGGTCCCTCGCCATGTATTAGCAGCAATCGTTGAGAGAAGTGCCATCTGTGGGTCTGACAGAAATGAGACGACAGAAAACCCGGATTGTACAAGAAAATAGTTCACTATCCCATAATTCGTCTCGATAAGCATGATTTTCCAGAGGATACCGATTACAATACCTGGGATAACCCAGGCAGATAGCACCGCAATACGAGTCGACACACTTCCATATAGGTGTTTTTTGACACCATAGTCGATCGCGAGAGCAAGTATCATTCCCAATACAATCTGAAGAACGACACTAATAGCAACAAAAATGACCGTCGCCTTTGCCATCGTCCAAAATGACTGTGACAAAATAACTCGCTGAAAGGCTTCTAACCCGACGTATTGGTAGTCGGGGTCGATGAGACTCATATTTGTAAAGCTCATTCGAATCGCCTCGAGAAGTGGATAAAGGCGAAAGGTTAGTAAGAACAGTATTGCCGGGAGAACCCAAGTAATTGGAGTATTTTGTATGGGCTCCAGGCGTCCAGTTATCGCTGCTAATACGTTATGAGCTCGTTCCGGGAGCGGTGTTGTCCGCACTGACATGAATTAGATCATTCTCCAAAAGAGTTTGTAAGCCAGCTATCGTTCGATAATCGCCATAGTCGCGAATATTTTACTGACATTGTTGTGGTTCTTGGCTTTGATTTAGCTGTTATATTGTGAGTTGACGTTGCTGATCATCGTGTCCACTGCCTTTTCGGGAGATGCCTGTCCAGTTATGACCTTCCCTGCAGCGGTCTGCCATTCCGAAGAAATAGTGAGATAGATCGGGTACCCTGGACGGGCGCGACCGTTTTTGAGTAGTTTTTTATATACTTGCATATACGGATCTTCAGAGAAGTATTTCGTTCCCTCATAGACCGATTTTCGAGTCGGTAAGGTGCCCGATGCCTTACAGTACGACGCCATATTCTCTCTTTTTGCATACATACCGACAAAATCTGTAGCGGCTTTTCGCTTTTGTTTATTGGAAGTGAACACTCCTTCAGTCCATCCACCCGTTCCCGTAGAAGCTATATCTGCTTTCATCTGAGGGATTTTCGCAACCTTCCAATTTTTCCATGTTTCTTCATCAGCTTTCTGTTTCATCGTCGATATCTGCCAATTTCCCCCAAGGAACATTGCGGTCTCCCCGTTCAGGGCCGCTTGTTCAAGTAGGGCATAGTCATTGATATTAGCAATGCGTTTTGGGGTCACTCCTGAGTCGATCGTGCGCTTGAAAAACTGGAAAACATTGAGAAGGGCTTTCTTGTTCTTGCCATCGTCCAGAACTGGTTTTCCTTTATCATTTACTAAGTCGCCCCCCTGTGCCCAAAACATTGCTAAATTATCGAATGTAGTAGCCTCCCATTTTCCTCCGTTATACATGTATCCGCTCATATTTTCCTGTTTTTTGATAGTTTCTCCGACTTGGATAAGCTCATCCCAAGTCTTAGGTGGCTTTCCGTCGTTGTATTTATCCATCAAATCTTGTCGATAGTATAATGCTCGGCAATCGGTACTCTTCCAAACAGTTTTCCACTCTCCTTCCTGAACCGCTACGTCTTTAATAAACGGATACCAGTCATCGGGGTTTTTAATTACATCGCTTACTGGCTGCAAATCTTTATAGAAATTAGGAACCCAGAAAGAATCTACTTGCGACATTGACGGTGCACTTCCCCTTGCAACGACTTGGAGTAGCTTAGTTTTCATTTGTTCAAGATTTGTCTGATACTCTATCTGTATGCCTGCATCTGAGTGCTTTTTTGCCCATGTCTGAAAGAACTTTTCGACAGTTTTTGCTACGTTTTTATTTTCTGTGGTAGTGTGGGATTGATCGGGAAGCATCCAGTAGGTAAGCGACGGGTTACCGTCACCTGCTCCAATTTGATCCTTTGCCACTATCTTTCCTGATGATCCATCAGATCCATTATTACCGAGACAACCTGCGAGAGCACTTAGACCGGCACTCATTCCCGCAGTGGTACTTAATTTTAGTACAGTTCGACGCGTGAAATCATAGTGTGTGTCTTGTTTTCGCATGGCGTGAAGCTAGTATCCAAATCTACACTGTTCTATTTTAATCTTTGCCCATAGTGATAACTTCTATAGCGAGTATTTATTTTAGTAGTTTATAATTTAATTCTTTGAATTTATCATAATAATAGATTTATTTACCGAATTAGTACTCCTTCGTTGCAGTTTCTAGACGATGTTCATTCCTGTCGAAAGCGGTCTCACTATTTGTTAACTATTCAGTCATCCCCTGCTAACAAAAAGATATGTAGGAAACACCGGTGATGAGCCCAATCATGAATTAGTACTTAATGATCAGCTGGACGGGGTCGGCCGCGCAACGGTGCTGTCAGGCGCATCCATGGTATTGACCCTTACCAGTGGAATCGGTGCGGCCGTCTTCGGCCCCGTAGCTGAGGCGATGGGGCCACTGTCGTTCTTGTCGCAAGCCAGTATCGCTATTGTCTCTGTCGCGGTGCTTGTTTGGGCCGTTACGTCACCAGTACGGACTCCCGAAGAGAATGATACAAGTCTCGTAATAAGGCTTACTGCTGAGAAGTAAATGGAATTTGACAATTCATGCATTGAGAACAGTAGTCTCAACTTCCTTGGACCGACTGAGAATCTTGTTGTGAGTTTCCTTGACTAAACAGTGTGCCCTGGAAGTGACATACCCACGAACATCGTCGTCAAAGCGATTGCACCACGCTCGAGAGATAACAGACTCGTTTGGAGTTTGGTCGAGACCGAACACATTTGCGAGTTCCGGATGACGTGATAGAGCCCGATAACTGTCGCCGGTGACCTCCAGGTAGAGGAAGAGTTTGAGCATACCGTGAAACGAGTACGGCGCAGGATGCCACGCTGGATAGCCGTCTACGAGCGTCTCGGTTTGAAGCTCAAGATCGATGAGTGCAGTACAGAGGTCCGTTCTCTCACGGAGGTGCTTACGGAATTCAAATGCTGCGACAAATGCGTCGGTTATTCATCGGCCACGTTGTTCCATCGGCTCGTCTTATTTAAAAACAATTGACAGTACAAAATCTCGGGCTTTCGATTCACACCTTGTACTCGACACAGTCCTAACTGGCGTGCCTTTTCCGGTTCTCAATGCTTGACGCCTATTTTGTCGAACAGTCAGTGGCCACAATACGCTCGATACCTGACTTCGATTGATTGAAATCGCTTGCTTAGGCAGTACTACGTATGACCGACGAGGACACTCATAGTCACGTAGTTCCTGGGAGCGATGAAGAGCTAAGTACCCCAGATGTCCGAGGCTACGATTTCCGTGGTTCGTTCGATTTCGACGATTTACTCCAGTCGTACGCGACAACCGGATTCCAGGCGACACAACTCGCAGAAGCGATTGACATTGCCGAACAGATGCAAGCTGCGGACGCGACCGTCTATCTGACGTTCACTTCGAACATCGTCTCTTCGGGGCTTAGAGAGGTCGTCGCCTACCTCGTCCGTGAGGGATTCGTTGATGTACTCATTACGACATCGGGATCGCTGACCGAAGACGTAATCAAGACGGCGAAGCCGTTCAAGATGGGCAAGTGGAATGCGGACGAGGGAGCCCTTCGAGAGCGAGGTATCAACCGTCTCGGAAATATCTTCGTTCCGTCAGACCGCTACGTTTGGTTAGAAGAGTACCTCTACGAATTCTTCGATGACTTCTTCGCGGAAGAAAAGATTCGGACGCCGACGGCCTTCGCCCGTGAGTTAGGGGCGACGCTCGACGACGAAGATTCGGTGTTAAAGCAAGCCGCAGACAACAACGTTCCCGTCTACTGTCCGGCATTGACCGATGCCGAAGTGGGGAACTTCCTATACTACTACCGGCAGGGGTACGATGCAGAGGTAGGAATTGAGATCCTTGACGACTACGATTCGCTCATCCAAGACGGTCTGCTTGCCGACGAGACGGGGCTGATAGCAGTGGGTGGTGGAGTGCCGAAGCACCACGCCATCATGACGAATCTATTCAGGGGCGGTGCGGATTACGTCGTCTACATCTCTACCGGCGTCGAGGGCGACGGGTCGCTCTCTGGTGCCCCGCCGAACGAGGCGGTTTCGTGGGGGAAAATAAAGAACCACGAAACGAATTATACTCAAATCGAGGCGGAAGCAACGCTCGTGCTTCCATTACTAGTTGCGAGTGCGTTTAAACAGGAGTGACCAGAGCACTTTAGACCAACATCAAGCAAGCTCTACTGAGCGGCTAGTTAATACACACCTACGCCGTAAACAAGACACGCATCAAAACCATACTCCGAGATTGTGAAAGATGAGACTACAGCCAGTATAGCGGGGCTGGAATGCGTGGTTTCGGTCGAATCGGCGAACGGATTCGCTCTCCGCAGCATCGAGAACGGACGATCGTTGTCAGTAGATTAACTATTCTGCCATTCACTCGCGGTTTGGCCAGCGCTGCCGCTCTCGACCGGGAGGCGGTCGGCCTGTTTCTTGGCGTTATCCGATACCTATCGCCTTTTTCAGCAGTGTGAGCGTGTTGTCGGCCGTCACTAGCGGCGAGCGGTCGTACTCACCAGTCAATTCGACCTGGAGTGTCGGTTCTGTATAACGATCGTGAGGTTGGAAATTAAAGTACGTGAGCGGGTAGTGACACACAAACTCGTCAACAGAGTCATGAGCGTCGTGGCCGAACCAACTAGCTGCAACCGTTCGAATGTCTTCTTCGAGTCCACCGAGTGAACTCTGGTCGTATAATGGCGTCGAGTTATAGGCGGTCCATTCAAAGTAAAAGTCTATACAATGATTCGAAAGACAACGCGTCGCGAAGCTTGCGTCGATGACACTGCAGGGAGGTGAACACTGTGTTCTCAAGAACATCCCTAATTAGTAGATGCTGGAACCCCATATCTCTGCGAGGGCAGAGGCTGTGCATCACGTGATTCCCCGGTATCCCTATGAGAGAACGTCTCTAAGAGAGAGATATGAGTGACCAGTTCGTCCAGCATATCGAGCCTGAGGAGGCGTTTGCTGCTCTCTCCGACGAGACACGCCTCAAAATCCTACAGGTGCTCTGGAAATCCGATATTCAAACGATACCCTTTTCGGAGTTGCGGCGGACCGTCGGAATGCGCGACCCTGGCCAATTCAACTACCATCTGGACAAACTCATAGGGCAATTCGTCATCAAGACCGATGGAGGATATCGGCTGACACAAGCGGGCAAGCACGTGAACGGGGCGATCGCGTCGGGAATGTACACAGCGGACGGGACTCTCGATCCGATCGTGTTGAATCACTCGTGCCAAAATAGTGGTGACCCTCTAATGCTACGGTATGAAAATGAAACCGTCCGCATCGGGTGTGATTCTTGTTCACCTTGTCCAGCCGGTTGGGAGGCTCCTATTCCGCCTTCTGTGTTTGCCGGGTATGACCGGAATGAGATTCCTGAAACTGTGAGTCAGTATTTCCGGACAAAAGTGCAACAAGTCACCAACGGCTTCTGCCCATTCTGTAATGGGCACATGAAGCCGACCGTAGAACTGGTTGATACGATGGATGGAGATCAATCATCAGAAATTAAGTTTGAAAACTCGAATAACCAGTCTCTCGATCCAGTAGTTCTGTTTGATTGCCAACATTGTAGCACCGAGTCGCAAGTTGCATTATACCATGCACTCTTACTCGCTGAGCCTGGTGTTGCCAGTTTTCACTACGAGAATGGAATTGTCGTTCAGGAGCGATTTATCTGGGAGCTATCTGAACTCAGTCCCGTTAAGATAGATATCGAAAGCCGAAATCCGATCCAATTGGATGTAACGTACCGAGCTGGTGACTCCACTCTTAGCGTAGTCGTTGACGAAGCGTTCGACATCATCGAGATAGACACGTAACTTAATGGTGTTCGCGTTATCTACCGGTCAAAAGGTTTTCTCAGTACAGAATCTGATCTCTGGGATTCTCTTCGCACGTATTGGAGAAACGGCTCCGTTGGTCGTCATATGGACTCTCCGTGATTTGATGGAAAACACGCGAAACTGGTATGAGTTGATTCTCTTCATGGGACCGAAGTTGATTGAATTGCCAATTGAAATATAGAACAAGACTTCTGTACAATTCGTAACAGAAATATAATTCTAATTATATTTATAGGCTCAACGTTCGATTGATCAGAATATGCGTGAAGCCTTTCGAAATCGGACGTTTCGTCGGTTGTTTACAGGTCGTGTAATAACCAATGTTGGTGATAGCTTCTATCTTGTCGCCGCGATGTGGCTTGTCTACAGTTTGACGAATGATCCGGTCTACACAGGAATCGCCGGTTTCGTGACAATGATCCCACAAGTATTTCAGTTCCTTGCAGGACCACTGGTTGATCGGTGGTCAATTCGCCGAACGCTTGTCGGCACACAGCTCATTCAGGCGGTTGTCGTCTCGATTATTCCGATAGCCCATGTTTTTGGATTCCTTACCGTTGAGATAGTGCTCATCGTAATGCCTGTCCTTTCGGCACTCAACCAGTTAGTGTATCCGGCGCAGAGTACCGCACTCCCACGAATCCTTGATAGAGAAGAACTGGTCGCGGCCAATTCAGCGTTTTCGGTCGCCTACCAAGGGTTCGACATGGTAGCGAATGGGGTTGGTGGTGTCTTTATTAGTTTTTTCAGCGTGATTGCATTGTTTGTCCTTGACGCCATTACGTTCGGAATTGCTGCGATCGTATTTGCAACTGTCTCAATCCCATCTGCAAATACAGTACCGGATGACAACCAGTCCGGAGAACCCTCGACGTTATCAGGCGACGAGAGGCAAGCTAAGGATAGCGGAAATTCAATAGCCACAGACGGTGACGGATCATACACGGGAGCGGAAGACTCCGATTCCTATTTGACGCGTATGCGCGAAGGAGTGGGCGTTCTTCGTGGGACGCCTCTTGTACCGCTACTTGCCGGAGCAGTAATTGCCAACTTTTCTGTTGGGATGATGCTGGCAGCGACACCTGCGTACGCTGACTCCCTTGTCGTTCCAGAAGTGATGAGCCAAATCGGTGCAGCTGGTGTGTATGGGATCCTCATGGGGTCAATCGCAGCCGGCGGCTTCATCGGAGCCCTCGCCTCAAACATCGTTGCGACGCGTCCATTGGGATGGAGCATGATCGCCGGATACACGATTGCAGGGCTCCTTTGGAGTGGTGCACTCCTCGTGAACTGGCTCCCCTTGACGGGGCTGCTCTTTGCGCTGACTAACATTCCGATCGGGATCGTTTCTGTATATGTCGCCACAGTGTTTCAAGCCGCACCGCCAGCAGAGAAGGTTGGACGGGTGAGTAGTATTTACGGATCGGCATCAGCATCCATGGTTCCGATTGGTTCATTAGCTGGAGGAGTGTTCGCTGGCTGGGTCAGTCCTAGAGCTGCGATGGCCGCACTCGGGGTCGCAGCGATCGCATTGGCGTTGTATGTAATTCTGAATCCAGAGCTTCGTGAGTTACCATCTCCTGATCGTGTAACAATCGAGTAATACACGAAACGGATGTGATAGCTGCTTCGTCGGAAAATGAGGAGGGTGAGAGTCTATGCATTGAGCGCACCGGTCTCAACTTCTGCTGATACCTGGAGGGTCATCTCCAGTCGTTTCGATCGCGACTATTCCCGCCCGATTGAACGCATCTGTTTCGGCAATTCGATATAACAATCGGCCAATTGCCTCACGATACATTTGATCGCATTGATTGCGTCAAGCACTGTTGCGGTGATAGAATTTGAGAAACACGAGCCAGCGGGCCGTTCACAAGCGCAGTTTATTCTGCTCGTCGTATGCTCTGAGGTTTCCTTCCGCGAGCTCGACGGTACGCTCGATTCGCTTCGATTTCGTTTCGGCGGTCTTCGCCTCCTCCACGAGCACAATGAACGCGTGCTGGTCGGTGTTTGAGAAGATCTGGAAGTTTTGCCACGCCGTCCCGTTCTCTTTTAACGCTGCCTCGAGTTCAGCTGGTATCTCGTGGTCGTCAGCTAGTCGGTAGGCCCCCTCCCACTCACCCGACCTCTTCGCTGCCTCGATGAGTTCCATCCCAGCCGGTCTCATCTTCCCCGCTTCGATCATTGCCCGAGCACGCTCCGTATTTTTCTTTGACCACTTACTTCCGGGCTTTCGAGGCGTGAACCGGCGTTTGTATCGATTGTCGTCGATGCCGTTGACGAGACCGTCAATCCACCCGAAACAGAGCGCTTCCTCTACCGACTCATCGTACCCGATTCCCGTTTTCTCTGCGTCAGCCTTGTAATATCCGATCCAGAGTTCCTCGACCGTGTCGTGATGTTCGTTCAGCCAATCGCGGAATGCCTCGCGTGACTCAAAGAAGATCGGATCTTCATTCATGCTGAGACACGCTCCTCAATCGCGGTCACGACATCCCAGGTCCGTCGCGTCGCCGTCATTCCGAGCGTCTTTCCAACGTCGGTAAACCGACCGTTCCCCAACGCCTCCTTATCGAGTTCGCTGTACACCTCCCGTCCCCGTATCTCGAATTGCTCGGCATCGCTCTCAGCAGCGAGCAAGGCGTCGAGTTGTTCGTTCGTCGGTTCCTCGTCGAGAAACGTCACGTAGTGTTTGATACCCTTTGTTCCAGAAATGTCGAAGGGCTGTCCGGCCACGATCTCCGAAAGCTCGGCCTGTGTTCTAATCATGACCGTAATGTCGTAGCCGAATTCGTCCTCAATCGCGTCGTGAATCGTCGCGCGGAGCTCAGTTTCCTCGCCGTCCGCAGACTCGAATATTACGTTCCCGCTCTGGATGTATGTCTCGACGTCATCGAACCCCAAAGATTCGACGAGCGCCCACAGGTCATTCATCTTCATTCGGTTGTGTGCGCCGACGTTGATTCCACGTAGGAACGCTATGTAGGTTGCCATGGATTCTCGTTCGCTAGAGTTACCCTTATACATTCGTTTGAAACGACCACCAGCTCACCTAGAGCACTCTGACCCGATGCCCCACGCAGCCGCCAGAGGCAAAATTGTTGTTCTCACCGGTGCACACCCACCAACCAAGATTACACTGTCGTAATTAACGACCGAAACTGAACCGTAATCACGCCAGTGCTGTTCTACCACTTTTTCCCACCATTCAATCGCGGTGGGAAAAGTGGGAGTGATTACACCCCACCGTAGCCGACCGTTCGTTCCGCATCGGAGGAGGACGCAATTTGCTGCCTCCTTGTTATCTGTGGAGGAGTACTCTGGAAACGCTTCGGAGCAAGATTACGCCCCGCGTTCGAGGGATAATTTCGAAAGTGTAATTATCGCTTTTCGTCATCACTTTGTTCGAGCATAGCCCGTGATTGTTCGGCAGCGAACTCACGAAACTCGTCTGCATGAGTGACCAGCCGGGCAGCCTGTTCGCCCCATTCGCCGGGTTGAAGCAGACGAGGCTATCTGGGTGCCCCACTCGTTTGACCCGCTAACGGCGCCGTCTCGTCGGGTGTGACGCGCCAACATTTTCATCGACCGCTGTACCGTGTTTGTGTTCGGATCGCGTATCCTTGCGCGGTGTTTTAACCGACGACGGCACGTCGACGAATCGAGTTCCAGTTTCCCGCCCTTCGTCTACTGTGCTGATTCGATGAACTCGCGCCAAAGGATAATGAGTCGACAAGGGAGACAGTACTTCTAGATGAACGCGTAGCGAGATTCGAGCAACTACTGGATGGAAATTCCGAGTTGGCACTCACGGAGATGACAGCCGTGGTCTGTAGGGTCCATATAGCATCATCCCGTGTATATCACACCATTCTTGATCAACTACACAGCACGATTGCTGAAATAGCTGATATTCTCGACCGTGATCAGAGTACGATTGGGAAGCAACTACAACCGCTATACGAACAGGACTTAGCCACTCGATATCCGCGCACTGTCACTAATGGTGGTGTCAAATACTTACACGTCGCTCAACCGCTCATAGAAACCATAGAGTGGCTACAACAGGAACTGGACATATGGACGGACTCCGTTATGTTACAACTATCGCGAATTTGCGCGGACTAGCATCTCTTCGGATGTCCAGTCTCTGCGTTATCACTATACTTCCAAGATGAGTTTTAATACGACGCTGTTTGCGATGTTTGAAGTTCGTGCGATGTTTACGATTCGTACAAATCTATGAGTTTGGTGGAATAGCAGTATTCCTCATCTGACCCAATGCCAGAAGAAGTTGTATTGAAGCTCGTTCGACGTGTGCGATTCGTACGAATTGTTCGATTCGTGCGATTCGTAGAGTTCGCGCGCGACAATTAGAGAATTCGGATAGTTAACTCGAGTAACGGTAGCTTCGAGGTTTGCGAACTTCAAGAATCTCAGGATGTTTGCGATTCGTTCGAACCGTAGAGTTCGCTTGATCAGCTTTGTTTCT